>DASQKY010000042.1:300000-472201 GCA_035630295.1 Acidimicrobiales bacterium
GACCTGCTGGAGCTGGAGGAGGTCACCGGCGGCTACGGCGCCGTCACCGTGCTGCGGGGCATCGACCTGACCGTGGCCGAGGGCGAGGTGGTGGTGGTCCTGGGGGCCAACGGGGCGGGCAAGACCACCACCCTGCGGGCCATCACCGGCGAGATCGCCACCGGGGGCGCCGTCCGCTTCGCCGGCCAGGCCCTGGCCCGTTCGCCGGAGAAGGTGGCCCGGGCCGGCATCGCCCACGTGCCCCAGGGTCGGGGCACGTTCGGGGACCTGACCACCGACGAGAACATGCGCCTGGGGGCGGTGCTGCGCTCCGACGGCGACATCCGTCGCGACATCGCCCACTGGTACGAGGTGTTCCCCCGGCTGGGCGAGCGCCGCGACCAGGCCGCCGGCTCCATGAGCGGCGGCGAGCAGCAGATGCTGGCCATCGCCCGGGCCATGATGCTGCGACCCCACCTGCTCCTGCTGGACGAGCCGTCGCTGGGCCTGGCCCCCCTCATCACCCGGGACCTGTTCGCCCGCCTGGGCCAGCTCAACCGCGACGACGGCCTCACCGTCCTGGTGGTCGAGCAGAACGCCAACCTGGCCCTGGACATCGGGCACCGGGCCTACGTGCTGGAGACCGGGCAGATCGTCGCCTCGGGCCCGGCCGACGAGCTGCGCGGCGACGACGCCATCCGCAAGGCCTACCTGGGGTTCTGATCCGTGGACCTGTTCATCCGCTACGTCCTCAACGGGGTCGGCAACGGGGCCGTCTACGCCTCGGTGGCCCTGGCCCTGGTGCTCATCTTCCGCACCACCGGGCTGCTCAACCTGGCCCAGGGCGAGATGGCGCTCTTCTCCACCTACTTCGCCTGGAAGCTCACCTCCCTGGGCCTGTCCGTCTTCGTGGCCATCCCCCTCACCGTGGTGGCCAGCATGGTGGGCGGGGCCGTCATCGAGCGGGTGCTCATCCGGCCGGTGCACGGGCCCGACAAGAGCCCCCTCAACGTGCTGATCGTGATGCTGGGCATGTTCCTGGCCCTCAACGCCCTGGCCCAACTGGTCTTCAGCGACGACGCCGAGCCCATGCCCAAGCCCTGGGCCTCGGTGTCCTCGCCCGGCGACCCCACCGGCGCCGACCGCATCGTCGAGCTGCTGGGAGTGCGGTTCTCGTGGTCGGTGATCGGCCTGGTCGTCGCCCTGCTGGCCGAGTGCGCCCTGCTCTACGTGCTGTTCCAACGGACCAAGGTGGGCCTGAAGCTGCGGGCGGTGGCCTCCAACGGCGCCTCGGCCCGCCTGGTCGGCATCAACTCCTCGGCCATGCTTATGCTGGGCTGGGCCCTGGCCGCCGGGCTGGGGGCCCTGGCCGGCTCCCTGGTGGCCGCCGACCGGGGCTCGGTCAACCCCGGGCTCATGGCCGTGGTCCTGGTGTACTCCTTCGCCGCCGCCGCCCTGGGCGGCTTCGACAGCCCGGTGGGGGCGGTGGTGGGGGGCATGATCGTGGCCATCGCCGAGGCCCTGACCACCGGCTACGTGAAGGCCCTGTCCACCATCGAGCTGGTGGTCCCCTTCGCCCTCATCCTCCTGGTCCTGGTGGTGCGCCCCACCGGCCTCTTCGGCAAGAAGGTGGTGGAGCGCGTATGAGCCGGACCCACCTCCGCATCGCCCTCGGCGTGGTGGTGGCCGCGGCCGCCCTCTACGCCCCGTACTACTTCCAGCCGACCATGAACCAGGAGCTGTCCCGGGCCCTGTACTTCGCCGTCGCGGCCATGGGGCTGAACCTGCTGACCGGGTTCAACGGCCAGGTGTCGATCGGCCACGGGGCCTTCTTCGGGGTGGGGGCCTTCACCACCGCCATCCTCATGGACAGCCACGGGATGACCTTCGAGCTGACCATCCCCCTGGCCGCCCTGTTGGCCGCCGCGGTGGGGGTGTTGGTCGGCATCCCCGCCCTGCGGGTCCGGGGCCTCTACCTGGCCCTGGTCACCCTGGGCCTGGCCGTGCTGTTCCCCCGCATCGGCCAGAAGTACGTCAAGGGCCGGGGTGGGGTGGCCCTGGTCCGCCCCGACCGCGACGGCTTCGACTCGCTCCTCGACGCCCTGGCCAACGACCAGTGGCAGTACCTCGAGTGCCTGGCCATCGCCGCCGTGTTGTTCCTCCTGGCCTACAACCTGACCCGCTCCCGCATCGGCCGGGCCATGGTGGCGGTGCGGGACCAGGAGGTGGCGGCCTCGACGGTGGGCGTGAACCTGGCCCGGGTCAAGGTCGGGGCCTTCGCCCTGTCGGCCGCCTACGCCGGCGTGGCCGGGTCGCTGTCGGTGATGGTGGACCGGGCCGCCGATGCCACCGATCCCACCGTGGCCTTCCGCAACTCGATCGAGTTCCTCGTCGCCGTGGTCATCGGCGGGACGGCCACCATCGCCGGCCCGGCCATCGGGGCCCTGGTCGTGGTCCTGCTCCGGCGGGAGACCGACGGCCTCATCGAGGGCAAGGAGGTGCTGTCGCCGGCCATCTTCGGCGCCGCCCTCATCGCCATGATCTACGTCCTGCCCGGCGGGGTGGTCGGCGGGCTGCGCAAGCTCACCGACCGGATCCTGCCGGCCCGGGACGGCGAGCCCCCCGGCCCGGTGGCGGCGGCCGCCCTCGAACCCGAGGCGGTGGCCACCCCCGGCGGGGCCGGAGCGGGCCCGCACACCCGAGCCCCCACTACCAAGGAGAAACCATGAAGCGATCCCGGATCCGAGGTCTGCTGGCGGTGCTGGCCGTCTTCGCCCTGCTGGCCGGTGCCTGCTCGAGCCGTGACGACTCCAGCGGCGACGGCGGAGACGACACCGAGGCCGGGGGCGACAACGAGGACGGTGGGGGTGGCGCGTCCAGCATCGACACCGAGGACTGCGGCAGCGACCCCACCGTCCCCATCGAGGGCGACACCATCAAGCTGGTCTCGTCGTACCCCCAGTCCGGCCTGACCGGCGCCTTCGCCGAGATCGCCCGGGGCTGGGCCGCCTACTTCGACAAGGTCAACGCCGAGGGCGGGGTGGAGATCGACGGCAAGAGCTACCAGATCGAGTTCGAGGACGCCGACGACGAGTACAACCCCCAGCAGACGGCGGCCAACATCGAGGAGCTGGTGGGCGCCGACGGCGGTGACGCCTTCGCCGTGTTCAGCGTGGTGGGCACGGCCAACAACATCAACATCCGGGACTTCCTGGGCGAGCTGTGCGTGCCCAACGTCTTCGCCGCCACCGGGTCGGTGGCGTGGGGCAACCCCGAGTACCCGTGGCTGATCGGGTCGACCCTGTCGCCCTACACGCTGGAGGCCCAGGCCTTCGCCACCTACCTGGAGGACAACCAGCCCGACGCCAAGGTGGCCATGCTCCGGCAGTCCGACGAGTTCGGGGCCACCTACGAGGAGGGCTTCCGCCGGGCCATCGAGGGCACCGACATCGAGCTGGTGGCGGTGGAGGCGTACCCGGTGGGCTCCGACGAGGTGAGCTCCCAGATGACCACCCTGGCCGGCAGCGGGGCCGACGCCTTCTTCAACGGCGGCACCCTGCTGGCCTGCCCGTCGGCCCTCACCGCCAAGCAGACCGAGGGCTGGGACGCCACCACCTGGGTCTCGGGCACCTGCATCTCCAAGACCCTCATGGGCATCGCCGGCGCCGCCGGCGACGACGTGCTCAGCATGACCAACCTCAAGGACCCGCAGAACCCCGAGTACGGGGACGACCCGGACATGCAGGCCTTCTTCGAGACGGTCGAGGAGCACCGCAGCGAGTTCAAGGGCCGCGAGCTCGACCTGGACAACGCCATCATCGCCTACGGCTACACCCAGGCCGAGCTGTTCGTGCAGGCCCTGCAGGACGCCGAGGCCCCCACCCGCCTGGCGGTCATGGAGGCCATCCGCAACATCGACGGCTACGAGGCCAGCCTGGCCCACGAGGGCGTGACCTTCACCACCGGGCCCGACGACGCCTTCATGGGCGAGTCGTTCGTGCTGGTGCAGTACGACGCGGCCGCCGGCCACTTCAGCGAGATCGGTGACCTGATCAAGCTGGAGGGCCAGACCGCGGACCTGACCCCCGAGGAGCTGATCACGGCCTAGCCGGCCAGCTCTCGTCCCGTCACCGGGGCCCGGGGTTGCCAGACCCCGGGCCCCGCCGCGTACGCCCCCGCCCGAACCGGGCATGGATGTGCCGGGACATCGGGCTCATCCATGCTCGGATGCCGACGTTGGTGAACCGAGCACGAAAGAGCCGCGATGTCGGGTTCTCCCGTGCTCGGAACGGGAGGGGGCGGTCAGGGCTGGAGGCGTCGGGCCAGGGCGGCCAGGTCGACGACCACGTCGAGGCCGTCCCCCTCCAGCACCTCCCGGTTGGCCCGGTGCAACGGGTCGGCGGGGTCGTAGCGGTTGAGCACCACGACGGCGGCCGCGCCATCGGGGCCCAGGGCGGCCAGGCCGAGGCGCACGCCGTTGATGGTGCCCAGCCCGGCGTCGGCGACCAGCAGGAGCGTGTCGGGACCCAGGGCCCGGGCCAGGTCGAGGCTGGTGCCGTCGGCCGCCGCCGGGGACAGGACGCCACCGGCCGTCTCGACGAGGCCCACGTCCACCCCCGGCTCCTGGCCCGCACCGGTGGTCCCGCTCGGGGCCGACCGAGCGCTCTCCGGCCCCCGGTCGGGCCACAGCACCTCGGCGGCCAGGTCGGCCACGGTGAACGGGGGGCGGCCCAGGGTGGCGGCGGCCATGGGGGGGGCCATGGCCACCCCGTAGCGCCGGTGGGCCGGGCACACGGCCAAGGGGTCCTCGCCGGTGGCCCCGGCCAGGACCTCGGCGTCGGACGGAGCCGGGTCGTCGAGCTCGGCCGACTGGGCCGGCTTGCGGGCGGCCACGGTCGCACCCCCGGCCCGGAGCTGCTCCAGCAGCCGGGCCGCCACCCAGGTCTTGCCCACCTCGGTCCCCGTCCCCAGGACGGCCACCAGCCGGGTCGGGCGAGCCCCGGTCACGTCACCCCTCGGCCGGGACCGGCCCCGGGCAGGGCGGCCAGGGCCGCCACCAGGCGGTCGACCTGCGCGTCGGTGTGGGCCGCGGAGAGGGCCACCCGCAGGCGCGACGTCCCCGGGGCCACGGTCGGGGGCCGGATGGCCGGCACCAGCAGGCCCCGCTCCAGCAGGGTGGCCGCCGCCCCCAGGGCCGCCTCCTCGGCCCCCAGCACCACGGCCACGATGGGCGACGGGTGGCCGGGGCGGAGCCGGTCCACGTGGCCCCGCAGGCGGTCCACCAGGGCCTGGCCCTCGGCCGAGCGCACCACTTCCACCGCGGCCCGGGCCGCGGCGGCGTCGGCCGGCGACAGGCCGGTGGTGAAGATGAAAGAGCGGGCCACGTTGACCAGCAGGTCGCGCACCGGGGCCGAGCAGGCCACCACCCCGCCCAGGGCGCCCAGGGCCTTGGACAGGGTCACGACGCGGACCAGCAGCAGCTCCGGGTGGTCGGCCGGGTCGAGGTCGGGCCCCAGCACGGCGTGGGCCTCGTCCAGCACCAGGGCCGCGCCGTGGCGGGTGCAGACCTCGGCCAGGCCGTCGAGGTCGGCCGTGTCGCCGTCCATGGAGAACACCGTGTCGGTGACCACCACGGTGGGCCGGTGGTCGTCGGCCAGCAGGCGGTCCAGGGCGGCCAGGTCGCGGTGGGGGGCGACGACCAGCTCGCCCCGGGCCAGGCGGCAGCCGTCGATGATGGAGGCGTGGTTCAGCTCATCGCTGACGACGCGGGTCCCGGGCCCGGCCAGGGCGGTCAGCACGCCCAGGTTGGCCATGTACCCGGTGGGGAAGGCGACCGCCGCCTCGGTGCCCTTCCAGGCCGCCACCGCCTCCTCCAGGTCGTGGTGCGGCGGCCGGGAGCCCACCACCAGGCGGGAGGACGTGGCCCCCGCCCCCCAGCGGTCGAGGGCGTCGTGGGCCGCCCCCACCACCGCGGGGTGGGCCGACAGCCCGAGGTAGTCGTTGGAGGCGAAGGAGGTGACGACCCGGCCGTCGCCGCCGGCGGGGCCGGCCAGCACGCCCTCGGGCCCCAGGGCGTCGAAGGGGCGCACGTCCCGCCACCGCCCGGCGGCCCGCACGGCGTCGAGCCGGCGGGCCACCTCGGGGGCCACCTTGCCCGCCTCACGGCCGCCGGTGCTCACCGTGGGATCAGGCGCGCACATCGGCGATGGCGGCGGCCACGGCGTCGACGATGCGGTCGATCTCCCCGGCCGTGGTCGTGAGCGGGGGCACCAGCACCACCACGTCGCCCAGGGGCCGGACCAGGACACCGCGCTCGACGCACCCGGCGCTGACCCGCCGGCCCCAGCGCAGGCCCTCGGTGGGCGGGGCCAGCTCGACGCCGGCCATCAGCCCCTGCTGGCGGACCTCGGCCACGCCGGGGAGGCCGGCCACCCGGGCGGCCAGGCCGGCGGCCAGCTGGGCGGCCCGGGCCCGCACGTTGGCCAGCACGTCCCACTCGTCGATGAGGGCCAGGTGGCGGGTGGCCACCGCCGCGGCCAGGGCGTTCCCCCCGTAGGAGTGGCCGTGGTAGAGGGTCTTCTCCGAGAGGTCCTCGCCCCGGAAGGCCCGGTGCACGGGGCCGGACGCCACCGTGGCCGCCATGGCCAGGTAGCCGCCGGTGATGCCCTTGCCCAGGCACATCAGGTCGGGCCGGACGCCGGCCTGCTCGCAGGCGAACAGGGTGCCGGTGCGGCCGAAGCCGGTGGCCACCTCATCGGCGATGAGCAGCACCCCGTGGGCCCGGCAGGCGTCGGCCACGGCCCGCAGCGCCTCCGGCGGGTGGGTGCGGATGCCGGCCGCTCCCTGCACCAGGGGCTCGACCACCACCGCGGCCAACCGGTCGGCGTGGGCGGCGATGGCGGCCACCGCGGCCTCGGGCCCGCCGGGCTGGTCGAGGCCGGGCGTGCGCCGGCAGGCGAAGCGGAGCGGGTCGAACACGTCGGTGCCGAAGCCGCCGTCGCCCACCGAGAGCGACCCCATGGTGTCGCCGTGGTAGGCCCCGCCGAAGGCCAGGTAGGTGGTGCGGCCGGCCACCCCCTGGTTGGTCCAGAACTGGAAGGCGATCTTGAGGGCCTGCTCCACCGCCGCCGCCCCGTCCGCCGCGAACAGGAAGCGGGGGTCGTCGAGGGGCACCCGGGGGGCCAGGGCCTCGGCCAGCTCGACCGCGGCCACGTTGCCGTTGCCCAGCAGGGTGGTGTGGGCCACCTTGTCGATCTGGGCCCGCAGGGCGTCGTCCAGCTCGGGCACCCGGTGGCCCAGGGTGGTGACCCACAGCGACGAGATGGCGTCCAGGTAGCGGCGCCCCTCGACGTCGATCACCTCGCGCCCCTCGGCCCGGTCGATGATCACCGGGCGGTTGCCGGCGAAGGCCGCCATCTGGGTGAAGCCGTGCCACACCACCGCCTCGTCGCGGGCCACCCAGTCGTCGTGCGACCCGGCCGGGGGAGCGGTGGACATCGAGGAGCGACGCTACCGACACCCCCCGCACCGGGCCACATCCCTGCCGGCCCGGTGGGGGCCGGCGCGCCCATCCGATCGGGCCCGTCCGATCGGCCCATCCGTGGCCCGGCCGTGTGGCCCGGCCGGGTCAGGGCCCGGGGGGAGGGCTGGCGTCGCCGTCGGGGCGTCGGGCCAGCCAGGCCGGGGGCGGGGCGGCATCGGCCAGCGACCGGCGCAGGCGCTCGATCTCGGCCACCTCACCCAGGCGCCCCGACAGGGCCCGCAGGTTGGTGGCCACCCCGGCCTGGGGCCGCCGGCCCCGGGCCAGGGCCACGACGAAGCGCAGGGCCGCCCGCAGCGACACCGGCACCCCGGCGGCGGCCAGGGCCTCCTTCAGCCGCCCCCGGGCCGCCGCGGCCTCGGCCCGCAGGTGCCGGGCCCGGCGGGGCAGGGCCAGGCGCCGCAGCGCCCAGGCCCCGGCGGCCAGGGCCAGGCGGCCGGCCACCGCGGCCAGCACCACCAGCACCCCCAGCACGACGAGGGGCCAGAACAGGATGCCGGCCAACCCGACGGCCAGGCCGGCGAGCCCGACGATCCAGGCCACCACGGCGAAGCCCTCCAGCCGTTGGGCGGCCACCTCGGCGGCCACCCAACGGGCCAGCACCAGGCCCTGCGAGGCGGTGGCCGCCCACCCGCCGTCGCCCGCGGTGGCCGCCGCCGCAAGCCCGTCGGGCGGGCCGGGCGGCGGGCCGTCCGGTGGGTCGGGCGGGGGGCCGGGGGGCACGGCGGTCATCGGAGGAGGTCCTCGGCGGCCTGGCGGACCTGCCAATCACGGTCGGCGGTGGCCCGCCGAAGGGCGGTGTCGACCTCGGGGCCGGTGAAGGGGGCCAGGGCCAGCACGGCCCGGCGGCGGACGGTGGCCTTGTCGCCGGTGGCGGCCAGCACCGCCGGCAGCCCGGCCTCGTCCCCGATGGCCCCCAGGGCGGCCACCGCGGCCTCCCGCACCAGGGCGTCGTCGTGGCCCGTGGCCAGGGCGGCCAGGCGGGCCACGGCCCCCGGCTCGGCCGGCCGGCGCTCGCCGCTGGCCCATGCCGCCACCTCGACCACGGTCGGGTCCTCGTCGTCGAGGAGGGGGAGGAGGCTGACCCCCTCGGGCCCGGCGCCGGTCCCGTCCGGGCCGGCCAGGGCGGCCACCTCCTCGGCGGCCCGGCGTCGCACCGCCGGCGCCCGGTCGGCCAGCGCGGCCCGCAGGGCGTCGGTGTCGAGGGCCCCGGCGCGGCGCAGCGCGCCCAGGGCGGTGGCCCGCACCGACGGGTGGGGGTCGTCCAGGCCCACCCGGGCCGCGTCGGCGTCGCCGCGATGGCCGGCCTCGGCCACCGCGGTGCGCCGGGCGGTGGCGCCCTCGTCGGGCTCGGAGCCGACATCGGCGGTGGTGGGGGGAGGGGCGGCGGGCGGTGGGCCCGCCGGCGGGGTGCGGCCCATCTGACCAGTCGACCACGTCCCGGCCGGCGGGGCGCGCTCCACCGTGCCGAGCGCCGCCCGCTCCCGGTCTGGCAGGCTCTCTCCCTCGTGGAGCCCGTGGACCCGTCCGTCGCCCCGGGCCCCCCGCCGGCCGCCCCACCCGCCCCTCCGCCCGACCACGGCCCGCCCCCGGACGCGTCCGGGGACGGCGCGGCCGCGGCGCCGCCCCGCCTGCCCTGGCACCCGGTGTGGGTGGCGCTGGGCGCGGCCCTGCTGCTGGCCCTCACCGCCATCGGGGGGGCCAGCCTGGCCCGGGCCCCGTACGTGGTGTACGCCCCGGGCTCGGCCATCGAGACCGAGCCGGCCATCGCCACGCCCGGCAGCCGGTCGTACGAGACCGAAGGCTCGGTCCTGTTCCTGACGGTGTCGCTGCGGGGGGCGTCGCGGCGGGTCAGCTTCGCCGAGGCCGCCTACGGGTGGGTCCGGGGCGACCAGGACGTGTTCCCCCGCCGCCAGATCCTGGGCGACCAGAGCGGGGCCGAGAGCCGGCAGCAGAGCCTCCAGCTCATGCAGGGCTCGCAGCTCCTGGCGGCCAAGGTGGCCCTCGAGCACCTGGGCCACGAGGTCACCGCCACCGGCGAGGGCGCGGTGGTCAACACCGTCAGCGAGGGCACCCCGGCCGCGGCCGAGCTGCGGCCCGGCGACGTGATCATCGGGATCGACGGACGGTCGGTGGCCCTCGACAGCGAGCTGCGGGACCTGCTGGTCGAGAAGCAGCCGGGCGACACCGTCGAGCTGGAGCTGCGGCGGGGGGCGGCCCTGGTCCGGCCGGACGACGCCCCGGAGCCCGAGGTCGACACCGTGGTGGTCGAGATGGTGCCCGACGCCGACCCCGGCGGGCGCCCCCGGGCCGTGATCGGCATCACCACCTTCACCATGGGCCTGGACTACGAGCTGCCGTTCCCGGTGGAGATCGACACCGAGGACGTGGGCGGCCCCTCGGCCGGCCTGGCCCTGACCCTCGGCATCCTGGACCGCCTGACCCCGGGCAGCATCACCGGAGGCCGGGACATCGCCGTCACCGGCGAGATCGGCCCCGACGGCCAGGTGGTCCAGGTGGGGGGCGTGGCCCAGAAGGCCGCCGCCGCCCGGGCCGCCGGGGTGGCCCTGATCCTGGTGCCGGCCGAGGAGGCGGCCGAGGCCCGGGCCCACGCCGGGAGCGTGCCGGTGGTGGGGGTGGCCACCCTGGACGAGGCCCTGCGGGCCCTGGACGACCTGGGGGGCAACGCCCTCGACCTGCCCCGCGACGGCGGCTGAGGGACGCCCGGCGTGACCACCACGGCGACGCTCGTCCAGCTGGCGGCCGAGCTGACCCTCTTCGTGGTGGCCGTGGCCGGGGCCGGCCTGTCGGTCCGCACCGGCCTGCTGGGCCTGGACCGGGCCGCCCGCCTGCTGCTGGTCTTCGGCTTCGCCGTCCTGGCCGCCAGCGCCTTCGCGGTGGGGTCGCTGGCCGTGGACCGGGCCGAGGAGCCGGCGGCCCTGGCCGCCCTGCGCGTCGCCGGCGCCGTCCTGGTCGCCCTGGGCGCGCTGCGCTGGGCCGGCAGCCGGCGGGGCCGGCCGCTGCTGCTGGCCGGCCTGGTGGTGCTGGTGGCCGCCGCCGTGGTCGACGCCCGGGGCGTCGACCTGGGGGCCGACCGGGTGGGGGCCGAGCCCCTGGTCCTGGCGGCCGCCGCCCTGATGGCCGCGGCCCTGGTGGTGGCCGGGCGCCACACCATCCCCGGTCGCATCGGCACCAGCGTGGCCGGGGTGCTCCTGGCCGTGGTGCTGCTGGTCTCGCTCTCCCTCTCCGCCGTCATCAGTGCCACCGTCGAGGACGAGGCCCTCCGCCGCTACGGCGCCCGGGCCTCGGCCGAGGCCGACGCCGCCCAGGCCGAGGCCGAGGGGGCGCTCGACGCCGCCAACCTGGTGGCGGCCTCGGCCGGGGCCCGGCTGGGCGACGACCTGGGCCGGCTGGCCGACCCCGACGCCGAGCCGGCCGTGGCCGACGCGGCCCGGGCCCGGGTGGCCACCGCCGTCGCCGCCCTGGTGGGCCCCGACGGCCTGTCCGTGGACGGCCCGGTGGTGGTCGTCGATCCCGGCGGCGCGCCCGAGGTGGCGGTGCCCGAGGCCCTGGGCACGGCCACCCGGCTGGCCCTGGGGGGCGACGCCGTGGTCCGCGAGGCCCTGGACGTCGACGGCCCCCGCCAGGGCGTGGCCGTGGTCGGCCGCGACGCCTACGCCCTGGCCGCGGTGCCGGTGCGGGCCGCGGCGGGGGGCACCCGCGGCACCGTCGGCGTGGTGGTGGTGGCCAGCCCCCTCGACGACGCCTTCCTGCAGCGCCGGGCGGCCCAGGGCGAGGCCGTGTCCCTGGCCCTGGTGGCCGGCGACGGCGTGGTGGCCACCGCCGGCCCGCAGCCGTCCCCGGCCCAGCTCCGGGCCCGGGCCCGGGCCGTGGTCGACTCGGCCGGCCGCGGCTTCGACGGCGACGTGGCCGGGCGCTTCGTGGTGACCCGGCCCGTGGCTGCCGGTGGCCTGCCGCCCCAGATGGCCCTGGTGCTGTCCACCCCCACCGACCGGGTGGGGCGGACCCGCGAGGACCTGTACCGGTCCCTGTTCGCGGTGGCCCTGGCCGCCGGCCTGGCCGGCATCGCCCTGTCGATCGTGGTGGGTGAGCGCATCGGCGGGGCCATCCGGCGCCTGACCGCGGCGGCGGCCCGCATCCGCGAGGGCGACCTGGAGGCCCGGGCCGCCGTCGACCGGGAGGACGAGCTGGGCGAGCTGTCCGAGACCTTCGACGCCATGGCGGCCTCGGTCCACGACCTGACCGACGACCTGCGCCGCTCGGCGGCGGCCGAGGGGCGCCTGCGGGCCCGGCTGGAGAGCGTGTTCGCCGGCGTGGCCGAGGCGGTGGTGGCCGCCGACGAGGACCGCCGGGTGACCGAGCTCAACGTGGCTGCCCTCGACCTCCTGGGCCTGGACGAGGACGACCTCGACGGTCGGGTCCTCGACGACCTGGTCCCTCTGGTCGGGCCCGACGGGGACCCGGTGGCCCTCAGCGCCCCCGCCGGCGGGCCCCGCCTGGTCGTCGGATCGGTCCGCTCGGCCCGCGACCCCGACGCCGCCCCCACGCCGGTGGTGGGCACGATCGCCTCGCTCCACGGCCTCGACGGAGGCCGGGCCGGCACCGTGGTGGTGCTGCGCGACGTGCGCCGGGAGCAGGCCCTGGAGGAGGCCAAGCAGGACTTCCTGGCCAACATCGGCCACGAGCTGCGCACCCCGCTGACGCCCATCAAGGGCTACGCCGGGGTCCTGCGCCGCCGGACCCCCAGCCCTGAGCAGGCCCGGGAGTGGGCCGAGGGCATCGCCTCGGGGGTCGAGCGCCTGGAACACCTGGTTGAGCGCCTGGTGACCTTCACGGCCGTGACCGCCGGCCCGGCCGGCGCCGGCTCGGGCTCGGCCGGCGAGGTGGACGTCGGGGCCGTGGTGGAGGCGGTGGTGGCGGACTGGCGGGACCGTCTCGATCGCCCCCTCGAGGTCGAGGTGGAGGCGGGCCTGCCCCCGGTGCCGGGCGAGGAGGCCCACCTGCGGCTGGCCCTGGGGGAGCTGGTCGACAACGCCGGCCGCTTCTCCCCGCCGGGGTCGCCGGTGCGGGTCACGGCCGAGGGGCGGGCCCTGGCCGATGGCCGGCCCGGCGTCGTCCTCACCGTGCTCGACCAGGGTCGGGGGGCCGAGGAGCTGGGCGACGTGGTCGCTGCCTTCGCCCAGGGTGACCCCTCCGCCACCCGCCGTCACCAGGGTTTGGGCCTGGGCCTGGCCCTGGTCGACCGGGTGGCCCGGGCCCACGGCGGCCGCCTGGTCACCTCCTCCCCTTCCCAAGGCGGGACGGCGGTCTCTATCCTCGTGCCCGTGGTCACTGCCTCCACGGGGTCTCCCGTGTCCGTCGACCCGGTCCCCACCGGGCCCGACCCGCACGACGGGTCGAGCGTGTGACCGCGGTCCTCGGGCGGGTCCGGCTGGTGCCACCTGCGCCGGGGACCGAGCCCGAGGCCGCGCCGCTGGAGGAGCCCGAGCCGTCCCGGCCGCCACCGGGGGAGGCCGGCCGGCGCCCGCCCGGCCGCCTGCGCCGGGTGTGGATCCTGCCGGCGGCGGTGGTCGTGGCCGGGGCGCTGGCCCTGGTGCCGGTGGTGCGCGACGACGGCCCCGGCCCGGGCGAGGCCCAGGTCGAGGTGGACGGCACCGCCACCGTGGCCCGGGCCGGAGGTGGCACCGAGGTGGTCGAGGACGCGTCGGTGCGCATCGGCCCGGGTGATGTCATCGAGGTCACCGAGGGCACGGCCCGCTTCGCCCGGTCCGACGACGTCACCTTCGAGGGACGGGCCGGCCCGGCGGTGGCCGGCCGAGCCGGCACCACCGTCGAGATGGGCGCCGTGCCCGAGCTGCTCGCCGGCCCCCTCCTGGTGGTGGCGCCGGTGCCGGTGGAGCTGCGGGCCGCGGGCTCGCAGGTGACCGTGGGCCCGGCGGCCGGCGACGACGGCGCCGGCCGGCTCGACCGGCGCCTGGGCCTGGGCGTCGGCGCCTACCGGGGAACGGTGGCCGTCGACTCGGCCGGCCTGGGGGCCCGGGTGCCGGCCCTGCGCCGGATCGAGGTGGCGGCCCCCGGCTCGCTGGGCCGGCGCGATCTGCCCATCGAGTACACCGCGTCCGACCCGTGGGACCGGCGCTTCCTGGCCGGCGCCCTCCTCGTCGACCGCCAGCTTGCCCCCCTGCTGGCCGCCTTCGACGCCACCGCCGGCCCCGGCCCGGCCACCGTCGCCGGCCTGCGCCGCGCCCGGCCCGACCTGCCGGCGGCGGCCCTGCCGGCGCTGGTCCGCGCCGCCCCCTCCAGCTCGGCGGCGCTGGTCACCGCGGTGCTGGCCGACCTGGGCCCGGGGGGCACGTTCCCGTCCCGGGCCGCGGCGGTCCAGCGCTTCCGGGACGACGGCGCCCCCTGGGGGCTGGTCGCCCTGGACCGCGAGGTCGCCCCCCCGGCGTTGCTGGCCGGGGTGCGCCAGGCCCTCGACCGCCTCGGCCCCGACGTGGCCGCGGCGGCGGCCGAGACCGGAGGCGGGGCCGGGGCGCCCCCGCCCGCCACGGAGCCCACCGCCCCCGGGCCCGACGCCGCGGATCCCGCCGGCACCGGCGCCCCCGCTCCGGCCCCCGACCCGGCCGGTCCCGGCGGCGGGGCCACCCCCCCGGGTGGCGGGGCCACCCCCCCGGGCGGGTCCAGCGGCGGGGTCCCCGTCCCGCCCCCCCCGGCCCCCCTCCCTCCCCTCCCCGACCCGGGAGGGGTGGGTGGCACCGTGGGCGGTGTGGTGGAGGGCGCCGGCGAGACGGTGGGCGGCGTGGTGGAGGGCGCCGGCGGCACCGTGGGCGGCGTGGTGGAGGGAGCCGGCTCCACCCTGGGCGGCGTGGTCGACGGCCTGCTGGGAGTGGCGGGCCGCGCCCTCGGCGGGCCCGCCCCCGCCCCCTCGACCGCCCCCTCGACCGAAGGCCTCCTGGGCCTGGGGATCGGCGGGCTCTGACCGGCCCCGGTCGAGGGCGCGGCCCCGGCCGTCCCGGGCCGCGTGATTGCCCCGTCCCGGTGCGACGCCGGTCATAGCATCGGGTTCGATGCCCTCCCCCGCTCCCGACCACAGCGCGTCCTCGATCACCGGACGGGCCTTCGCCGTGCGCCGCAAGGGCGCCGATCCCGACGAGGTCCGGGCCTACCTCGGCCAGCTGGCCGAGGTGGTGGGCCGGCTCACCGTCGAGCGGGACGAGGCCAGGGCCGCGGTGGCCGACCTGCGCGCCGCGGCCGAGGACCGGCCCATGGTCGACGAGGACCAGCTCACCGCGGTCCTGGGCGAGGAGACGGCCCGGGTGCTGTCGTCGGCCCGCCACGCCGCCAGCGAGATGCGGGAGCGGGCCGAGGAGAGCGTGGCCCGCATGCTGCGGGAGGCGGCCGAGGAGGCCGGGGCCACTCGCCGGGCCGCCGAGGCCGACGCCCAGCAGGCTCGGGACGAGGCGGCACGGACCCGGGTCCAGGCCGACGAGGCCGGCCACGCCCTGGTGGCCGAGGCCACCGCCGAGGCCGAGCGGATCCGGGTCGAGGTCGAGGCCGAACGGGTGGCGGCCCGAGAGCGGGTCGAGGCCGCGGCCACGGCGGCCGCCGCCGAGCGCGAGCGCCTGCGGGCCGAGGTGGAGGCCGAGGTGGCCGCCACCCACGAGCAGATCGCGGCCGAGCGGGCCGCGGCCGAGGCCGAGGGCGTGGCGGTGCGGGCCGCGGCCGAGGTCGACGCAGCCCGCACCCGGGGTGAGGCCGAGGAGGTGCTGGGCCAGCGCACCGAGGAGGCGGAGGCGGCCGCGGCCGGCATCCGCGCCGACGCCGAGGCCGACGCCGCCACCCTCCGGGCCGAGGCCGAGGCGGCGGCCGTCGAGACCCGGGCCGGGGCCGAGCGGGACCGGGAGGCAGCCCAGGCCGAGGGGCGGGAGATGGTGGCCGAGGCCCAGCGGGTGCGGGAGCGGATGCTGGCCGACCTGGCCCGCCGCCGGAAGGCGGCCCGGGTCCAGCTGGAGCAGCTCCAGGGCGCTCGCGACCGCCTGCTCGACTCCTACGAGGCCGTGCAGCGCACCATGGACGAGGCCACCGCCGGCCTGCGCACCGCCCTGCCGGCGGCCCGCTCCGCGGCCGACGCGGCCCGCATCCGGGCCGAGTCCGAGCCCGAGGCCACCGTCGAGCAGCTCGAGGCCCAGATCGCCGCGGCCCGGGCCGCCGGCCTGCCCCTGGTGGCCCCGGCCGGCGAGGACGACCCCCAGGCGGCCGAGGCCGAGGCCGAGCCGGCCACGGCCGCCGCGGTGCCGGCACCGGCGCCCGAGGCCGGCCTGTGGGGCCCGCCCGAGGCGACGGCCGAGCAGGAGCCGAGCTGGGAGGAGCCCGACGCCGGGGAGCCGCCCTCGCCCACCGAGGTGGCCGCCGAGGCGGGCGGGCCCGAGCCCGAGCCGGCGGTCGAGCCGGGGCCGGTCGACGGCCGGGACGGCGACGTGCACGAGCTCTTCGCCCGGCTCAAGGCCGAGAGCGAGCAGGCCGCGCCGGAGGCGGAGTCCGACGGCCCGCCCGACGAGGCGACGGCCGAGCCCCAGGGCGACGTGGCGGCCGCCGTGGCCGACGACCCACCCGACGGTGAGGACGAGGACGGCGACGAGCCGTCCGGGGCGGCCTCGGCCGGCCCCCTCGACGACGAGGAGCCGGCCCCGCCCGCCCTCGACGACGACGAGCCCGCCGGCACCGACGACGAGGCCCTGTTGAGCCTGCTGGAGCGGCGTGACGGGGTGATCGAGCCCATCGAGGCCCGCATCGCCCGGCGGCTCAAGCGGGCCCTGGCCGACGAGCAGGGCCAGGTGCTCGACGGGGTGCGCCGGGGCCGGGGTCGCCCGGACCTCGATGCCATCCTGGCCCCGGAGGACCAGGCGGCCGCCTACGCCGCGGCCGTGGTCGACGACCTGCGGGCCGCGGCCGAGGAGGGGGCCGCCTTCGAGGGGGCGTCGCTGCCGGCCTCGGCCGCCGGTGCGGTCGACACGGTGGCCGCGGAGCTGGCCCGGGAGCTGGCCGCCGTGGTCCGTCCCCGGGTGGCCCGCTGCTTCGAGGCCGGCGAGGACGCCGAGGACACCTCCGACCACCTCCGGGCCGCCTACCGCGAGTGGAAGACCGACCGGCTCATCGAGGCCACCCGCCACCTGGTGCTCTCCGCCTTCGGCGAGGGCCAGTGCGCGGTGCGGCCGGCCGGGGTGCCGGTGCGGTGGGTGCCGGACCCGGCCCAGGCCGCCTGCCCGGACTGCGAGGACGACGCCCTGGCCGGCGCTCTGCCCTCGGGCCAGGCCTTCCCCACCGGCCACGTCCACCCGCCGGCGCACCCGGGGTGCCGCTGCCTGGTGGTGGGGGAGCGGGTGGCAGCCCCCGCCTGAACGATGCCGCCTGAGCGACCCGCCTGAGCGACCCGCTCGAGCGACCCAGCCTGATCGGCCCGTCCCGACAAGGGACCCCCGACCGCCCTCGGTAGGCTGCGGCCGGTATGCGCCCCCCCTCCGACATGCCGCGGCCGGCTCGCCCGCCGCGCCGCCGCCGGCTGCCCACCGGGCGGGGGCGGGTCGTCCTCGTGGTCGCCCTGGTCGTGCTGTTCGTGCTGGCCACGTCGCTGCGGGGCATGGCCGGCTTCTACACCGACTACTTGTGGTTCGAGTCGCTGGGCCTGACCGAGGTGTGGCGGGGGGTGCTGGGCGCCAAGGTGAGCCTGGTCGCCATCTTCACCCTGGCCTTCTTCGTGCTGACGTGGGTCAACCTCACCGTGGCCGAGCGGCTGAGCGGCCGGGCGGTCCGCTTCGGCGGGTCGAACGAGGACGAGCTGGTGCTGCGCTACCGCGAGCTGGTGGGCCGCCGGTCGATGGCGGTGCGCTCCGGGGTGGCGGGCCTGCTGGCCCTCATCGCCGGCAGCGGGACGGCGGGCCAGTGGGACAACTGGATCCTGTTCCGCAACCACGTCCCCTTCGGCCAGGACGACGCCACCTTCGGCATCGACATCGGCTTCTACGTGTTCCAGCTCCCGTTCCTGCGCTTCGTGGCCGGGTGGTTGTTCTCGGCCCTGGTGGTGATCCTGGTGGCCACGGTGGTGGCCCACTACCTGAACGGCGGCATCCGGATGCAGGCCAGCCGGGAGCGGGTCAGCGCCCACGTCAAGGCCCACGTGTCGGTGCTGTTCGCGGCCCTGGCCCTGGTGAAGGCGGCCCAGTACCTGCTCGACCGCTACGAGCTCGTGTACTCGTCCCGGGGCCCGGTCGACGGCGCCACCTACACCGACGTCAACGTGCAGATGAAGTCCATCAACCTGCTGGTCCTCATCTCGCTGTTCGCCACCGCCCTGTTCATCTTCAACATCTTCCGGCGGGGGTGGGTGCTGCCGGTGCTGGCCGTGGGGCTGTGGGGCCTGGTGGCCATCCTGGCCGGCGAGGCGGTCCCGGCGTACGTGCAGAAGTTCCGGGTGGAGCCCCGGGAGTCGGCCCTGGAGCAGCGCTACGTCCAGCGCAACATGGACGCCACCAAGGCCGCGCTGGGCCTGGAGGGCATCGAGACCCGGGCCTTCGACGCCGACGGGCAGCTCACCGGCGACCAGCTCCTGAACAACGCCGACACGGTCCGCAACATCCGCCTGTGGGACACCGGTGAGCTGGAGGAGACCTACCAGCGCCTCCAAGGCCTGAGCCCCTTCTACGACATCGGGGACGTGGACGTCGACCGCTACACGGTCGGGGGCCGCACCGAGCAGGTGATGGTGGCCTCCCGCCAGATCAACCAGTCGAGCGAGGTGCTGCGGGGGTGGGAGTCGTCGCGGCTGGTGTACACCTCGGGCTACGGGGCGGTCATGGCCCCGGCCAACGCCAAGACCAGCGACGGGCAGCCGGACCTGGTCATGCGCGACATCCCGGTGCAGAGCGACGAGGGCTACCCGGTGCTGGAGCAGCCGTCGATCTACTTCGGTGAGGAGCAGAGCGGCTACAAGATCGTCAACACGTCACGGCCCGAGCTCGTCCTCCAGAACGAGGACGACACCACCCGGACCGGCAGCTACCAGGGCGCCGACGGCGTGCCCCTCGACAGCGTGGTGCGCCGGGCCGCCTTCGCCCTCCGCTTCGGGGAGATCGAGCCGCTCATCTCCTCCAGCATCCGCTCCGACTCCAAGGTCCTCCTCCAGCGCGACGTGGTGGAGCGGGTCGAGAGCCTGGCCCCGTTCCTGACCTTCGACTCCGACCCGTACTCGGTGATCCTCGACGGGCGCCTGGTGTACGTGATCGACGGCTACACCACCACCGACCGCTACCCCAACGCCCAGCGGGTCGACGCCGATGACGACCTGACCGGCCGCGACCTCCGGGGCCAGTCCTTCAACTACATCCGCAACCCGGTGAAGGCGGTGGTCGACGCCTACGACGGTTCCGTCGACATGTACGTCACCGACGAGGTCGACCCCCTGCTGCGGGCCTACCGCCACGCCTTCCCGGACCTGTTCACCTCCCTGGACGAGGCGCCGCCCGGCCTCCAGGCCCACTTCCGCTACCCGGAGGACCTGTTCCGGGTGCAGACCACCATGTGGGGCCGCTACCACGTGGAGAGCCCGGACCAGCTCCTCCTGGGCCAGGCCCGGTGGACGGTGGCCGCCTCACCGGACGCCATCGACCCCGACGGCCAGTCGACCACCACCGCGGCCAGCGGCCCGCCGGGCACGGCGGTGCCCACCACCGGGTCCAGCGGGGCCCGGGCCATCGAGCCGTCGTACCAGCTGTTGCGGCTGCCGGGCGAGGACGAGGAGTCCTTCACGCTGATGCGGCCGTTCACGCCCGCGTCCCGGGGGCAGCTCACCTCGTTCATGGCCGCCTCACCGGACGGCCGGCTGGTGAGCTACGACATGCCGTCGGGCGAGCTGCCCAACGGCCCGGGGGTGGCCGCCGCCGGCATGCAGCAGGACCCCCGCGTCTCCAACCTGCAGACCCGGCTGCGGACCCAGGGCAACGAGGTGTCGTTCGGCAACGCGCTGCTCATCCCCATCGAGCAGTCCATCCTGTACGTCCGCCCGCTGTACGTGACCGCCTCGGCCAACCCCAACCCGCAGATCAAGGCGGTGGTGGTGTACTTCCAGCGGGGCGACGGCGAGACCGAGGTGGAGGTCGACACCACGCTGGCCGGGGCCCTCCAGCGGCTCTTCGGCGTGGCCCCCGAGACCTTGGAGGCCGACCCCGACGAGGCCGACATCGAGGACATCCTCGACGACCCCACCGCGGAGCCCGAGGAGCCGGCCGACCCGCCCGAGGAGCCGGGGGAGGAGCCCAGCGCCTTCGAGGGCACCGACGACGAGCTGGCCCAGGCCGTGGCCGACAAGTTCGACGAGGCCGACGCCGCCTTCCAGGAGGGCGACACCGCGGCCTGGATCCAGGCCGTGAACGAGGCCGAGGCCCTGGCCCGCCAGTTGGCCGAGCGCCGGACCGGTGACGACCCGGGCGGTGGCGACCCCCCGTCCTCCACTACCGCTCCCTCTGGCGGCTCGACCAGCTCGACCACCACGACCACGACGACGGCCCCGCCGCCCACCACCCGCCCGTCGGCCTGAGCTCGCCCGGGCGGGCCGGCTCAGCGCTCGGCGTACTCGGCGGCGGCGGCGATGGCCAGGACCAGCTCGGTGCGGTCGGCGCCGTTCTCCAGCTGGTCGACCCAGGACGCCCCGCCCACCAGGTCGGCGGTCCGGCCGAACAGGACGCGGAACAGCATGTCCACGTACTCGCGGTCGGAGTCGTAATCGGCGGAGAAGAAGGCGATCCGCATCTCGGGCGTGTTCATGAAGGCCACCAGGGCCGGGCCCACGCCGTCGCGTCGAGCCCGCTCGGCCCAGTCCTCGATGTCGTCAGGGTCGGTGGTCGCCCCACGCTCTCGGACCTCGGCGTACGCCCGCTCGAAGACGTGGCGCGCCTTGGGATCGTGGTCGTCGCCCCACCCGATGGCGCCCCAGGCCTGAGCGACGGTGGCACCCGCGCTCTGGCGGACGGGTCCGATGGCCGAGCCCACCACGGCGGCGATGAAGGCGCCGATGATGAGCCAGAGCACGCGGCGTCGGGGCGGATCGCCGCGCCGGATCCCCTCGGCGATCATGTCGGAGCCCCGGCTGTAGTCGATCTCCATGGCGTGTGTCTCCTGACTGCACCCCTCCTCAGGGTGGGATCAGGATGCCAGCACGCAATGCCAATGTCACCTCCTTCCGAGCTTTCACTCCGATCTCATTCCGGTGCTCACCCTGAGCGGCGGACCGTACCCTTGAGCGCCGACCGTCCTCACTCTGGGCGACGGTCCCCCCGGTCGGCGGCGTTCGGGCAGACTCCGGCGATGGCAGACGACGTGAGGGAGCTCCGGTGACCGAGATCCACGGGCCCCGGCCCACCGCCCCGCGGATCCCCCCGCTGGCCGAGGACGAGATGGACCCCCGCCAGCTCGAGCTCATGGGCCAGGTCGGGCTGGGCGGGCCGACGGTAAACATCTTCGCCACCCTGGTGCGCCACCCGGGCCTGTTCGCCCGGTGGCTGCCCTTCGGGGGCAAGCTGCTGGCCGGCAAGCTCCCGGCCCGCGACCGGGAGCTGCTGGTCCTGCGGACCGGGTGGCTGTGCCGGGCCGAGTACGAGTGGGCCCAGCACGTGGCCCTGGCCCGGTCGGTGGGCCTGAGCGACGCCGAGATCGAGCGCACCCTGGAGGGGCCCGGGGCCGAGGGCTGGACGCCCATGGAGTCGGTGCTGCTCCAGGCCGCCGACGAGCTCCACACCGACGCCTGCATCACCGATGTCACCTGGGCCACCCTGGCCGAGGACTACGACGAGGCCCAGCTCATCGAGATCCCCATGGTGGTCGGCCACTACCACCTGGTCTCCTTCACCCTCAACAGCCTGGGTGTGCCGTTGGAGGACGGGGTGGCCGGCTTCCCCTCAGGAGCCACCGATGGCTGAGGGCGAGGCTCGGACCGAGCGCCTGGCCGGCCACACCGTGCTGGTGGTGGGGGCCGGGTCGCAGCCCACCGACGAGCCCGACGCCCCCGTGGGCAACGGGCGGGCCATCGCCGTGGCCTGCGCCCGGGAGGGGGCGCGGGTGGTGTGCGCCGATCGCGACCGGTCCGCCGCCGAGGTCACCGCCGCCCTGGTCGGCGACGTGGGGGGCACCGCCGTGGTGGTCGAGGGGGACGTCAGCGACGAGGAGGCCTGCCGGGAGATGGTGGCCTCCGCCCCGGGCCTCACCGGCGTGGTCTGCAACGCCGGCATCGGGCCGGGGGCCGGCGGCCTCATCGGCACCACAGCCGAGGACTGGGACACCACCCTGGCCGTCAACCTGCGGGGCCCGTTCCTGGTGGCCCGCCTGGCCCTGCCCGTCCTGGGGCCCGGCGGCTCCTTCGTGTTCGTCGGGTCGCTGGCCGGGCTCCGGCCCGGGAGCAAGCTGCCGGCCTACGACGCATCCAAGGCCGGCCTCATCGGCCTGTCCCGCCACGTCGCCCTGGAGGGCGCCCGCCAGGGCGTGCGGTCCAACGTGATCGCCCCCGGCCTCATCGACACCCCGCTGGGGCGGGCCGCCACCCGGGGCCGGCCGGCCCGAGGTCGCACCCCGGTGCCCCTGGGCCGTCAGGGGACGGCGTGGGAGGTGGCGGCGGCCACCGTCTTCCTCCTGTCCGACGAGGCGTCGTACATCACCGGCACCACCCTCACCGTGGACGGCGGGCTCAGCCTGATCTGATCAGCCGGTGCGGCGGTCGGGGAGGAAGCGGAAGCGGTCCCGCACCTCGGCCACCCGGGCGGCCGAGACGTCGGCCAGCAGGATGGTCTCGCCCTGCGCTGCGGTGGCCAGCAGCTCGCCGCCGGGATCGACGATGCGACTGTCGCCCACGTAGTCGAGGCCGCCGCCCCGGCCCACCCGGTTCACCCCCACCACGTAGGCCTGGTTCTCGATGGCCCGGGCCTGGAGGAGGACCTGCCAGTGGAGGCGCCGGCTGTCGGGCCAGTTGGCGGGAACCAGGTACAGGTCGGTGTCGCGGGCCACCTGCCACATCTCGTCCGCGAAGCGCAGGTCGTAGCAGACGAACGGGCTGACCCGGAGCCCGCCGATCTCCACCGACACCAGCTCCTCGCCGGCCCGGAACCACCGCTCCTCCCCGGCGTGGGTGAAGGGGTGGATCTTCCGGTAGCGGTGGGTGGTGCCGTCGGGGGCGGCCAGCACGAAGGCGTTGTGGGGCCGCCGGTCGTCGGCGGGGGCGTCGGCCGGCACCTCGGGGCAGGTGCCCCCGACCCACACGCCGTGCTCGGCGGCCCGGGCGGCCAGGAACCGGGCCGAGGGGCCGCCCTCGGGCTCGGCCAGGGCCGGGTCGTCGACGGCGAAGCCGGTGGAGAACGTCTCGGCCAGCACCACCAGGCCGGCCCCGGCCCCGGCCGCCGCCGCCACCAGCGGGGCGAGGCGGGCGAAGTTGGCGTCGCGGTCGGCCCAGGCGATGTCGTGCTGCACGGCGGCCACCCGCAGGGTGCCCTCGGGCGGCGCGCTGGTGGCGGTCACGCCCGCAACCCTGCCAGCCCCCCGCCGGTGGCGTCGAGCACGTCCGCTCCGCGCCCGTGGGTCAGCGGGACGAGAAGTGGAGGGGGGCGCCGTAGGAGCCGCCCTGCTCCTGGCGCCCGGTGCCCGAGGTCCACCGCCACTGCACCGAGAAGCGGGGCCCGACCCGGTGGGCCACCTTGGGGACGGCGTGCTCCCAGCCGGCCTGGCACCCCCCGCCCATGACCAGGAGGTCGCCCCCGGCCGGGGCCAGGTCGATGATCGCTCCCCGCTCGGGCAGGTCGTGAGCGTGCCGGTGGGCCCGGGGCCGGAGCAGGAACGGCCGCCGGGCTCCCACCACCAGGAGGGCGATGCGGGTGTCGTCCAGCCACTTCATGTCCCGGTCCCGGTGGAAGCCGACGCTGTCGCGCTGGTCCCGGTACCAGGCCACCGACGGCGCGGCCAGGCGCACGCCGTAGCGGTGCTGCAGGGCCCGATGGGCCTCCGAGAGGACCGGGTGGGGAGGCTGGTCGAGGGGGTAGACGGACGTGAGCCGGGGCACGTCGACCCAGTGGTCGTAGCGGAACACCTGGCCCTCGCCCCACGCCAGGCGCTCGGCCAGGGCCCGGGCCAGCTCCTCGCTGCCCTCGACCACGCCGCGGGCCACGTCCACCCACGATCGCCGGTCCAGCCACGTGCGCTCGAAGGTGGCGTCCGGCCGCAGGGTGGCCGCCTGGGCGTCCGACGGGTCGGCGGTGGGCGGCACGCCGCCCAGGCTACCGACAGCTCGGTGACCGGCGCATCGGCGGCCGGAACCGGGAGAGAGGGAGCGGCACCGACCGGGAACGGGGGAGGGGTGGTGTCCCCGGCCGGTACCGCATCATGCCGGCACGAAGCCGGGCGAACGCTCCGGTGCGGAACCACCTACCGCACCGTTCCCGGACAGGCCGGGTGATGGAAGGGAGTCTACGCGCGTTCGGGGCTGTGGGACACCCCGGCACCATGTGACGGGTGGCGGTGGGCCCGACACCGGCGTGACCTCGGTCGTTGCGGTGCGAAGAGATCCGCGACCCACCCCTTCGAGGGGTGGATGGGGCCCGAAGGGGCTAAGAGGGCGCCCGGAGGTCGCTAGCGTGCCAGCGGCGAAGGGAGCCCATGGGATCGCTGCTGGCCGCGCTGGGGCTGGTGTTCGTGGCCGAGCTGGGCGACAAGACCCAGCTGGTGGCCCTGGGCCTCGGCGCCCGCCACCGGCTGGCTCCCGTGGTCGCCGGGGTGGTGGCCGCCTACGCCGCCACCAACCTGCTCTCCGTGGTGGTCGGGGGGCTGGTGGGCGAGGCCCTGCCCACCCGGGCCATCGGCATCGCCGGTGGCATCCTGTTCCTGGGCTTCGCGGCCTGGACCCTGCGGTCGGGCCCCGACCAGCACGACGACGCGGCCCGACCCGCCGGCTCCCGCTCGGTCGTGGTGTCCGTGGCCGTGGCCATGTTCGTGGCCGAGCTGGGCGACAAGACCATGCTGGCCACCGCCACGCTGGCCGCCAAGGGCGACCCGGTCCTGGTCTGGGTGGGCGCCACCCTCGGCATCATCGCCAGCGGCCTGCTGGGTGTGCTGCTGGGCCGGGCCTTCGGGGCCCGCCTGCCGGAGGCGGCCACCCGCATCGGCTCCGCCGTCCTGTTCGCCGTCTTCGGCCTGGTGTTGCTGGTCACCAGCCTGTAGTCACAAATACCCCCAGGGGGTACTTGCCATCGATACCCCCTGGGGGTATGTTGGGAGGGACCGATCGACCGCCACCCTGGAGGACGCCATGAGTACCCGGACCACCGTCACCGTCGTGGGGATGACCTGCGAGCACTGCGTGGCCGCCGTCCACCGTGAGCTGGCCGCCCTGGACGGGGTGCGCAGCGTCGAGGTCGACCTGGCCTCCGGCACCGCCACCGTCGCCTCCGACGGCCCCCTCGACCCCGCCGCCGTGGCCGGCGCGGTGGACGACGCGGGTTACGAGGTCGTCGCGTGAGCCCCGCCGCCCGCATCGCCGCCTTCCTCGCCGCCCTGGCCGGGGCCGGAGCGCTGGGCGCCGGCCTGGGCGCCGCCGTCGGCCCCCTGGGCCCCGAGGCCCGCCCGCCGGCCCACGAGCAACCGACCCACGAGCGGCCCGCGCCGACCCAACCGGCCGGGCCGACCCACCCCGCCGGCCACCCGTCGGAAGGGGGCTGACATGGCTGCCACCCATCGCCCCCCGGCCGAGGCGTCCAGCGACGTCACCCTGGCCATCACCGGCATGACCTGCGCTTCCTGCGCGGCCCGGATCGAGAAGCGCCTGAACCGGCTGGACGGGGTCACCGCCTCGGTCAACTACGCCACTGAGAAGGCCCGGGCCACCGTCGAGGGCGACGTCTCCCCCCAGGAGCTCGTGGCCCAGGTCGAGGCGGCCGGCTACGGGGCCACCGTGCCCTCCTCGTCGCACGCCCCCCACGCCACCGACCCCCAGCCGCCCGACGAACACGGGCCCGACGACCACGGACCCGACCCCCACGGGCACGAGCACCACGACCTGGAGCCGGTGGACGTCCTGCGTCGGCGGCTGCTGGTCACGGTGGCGCTGGCCGTCCCGGTGGTGCTCCTGGCCATGGTCCCCGCCCTCCAGTTCGACGGGTGGCAGTGGATCTCGCTGAGCCTGGCCGGACCCGTCGTCACCTGGGGGGCCTGGCCCTTCCACCGGGCCACCTGGGCCAACCTGCGCCACGGGGCCGCCACCATGGACACCCTGGTGTCGGTGGGCATCGCGGCCGCCTTCGGCTGGTCGCTCTACGCCCTGCTCCTCGGTGACGCGGGGGAGATCGGCCTGAGCCACGGCTTCTCCCTGCGCCCCGAGCGGGGCATGGCGTCGAGCCAGGTCTACCTGGAGGTGGCGGCCGGGGTCACCACCTTCCTCCTGGCCGGCCGCTACGCCGAGGCCCGGGCCAAGCGGCGGTCGGGGGCCGCCCTGGAGGCCCTGCTGGAGATGGGGGCCAAGGACGTGGCCGTGGTCCGGGACGGGGAGGAGCGGCGGGTCCCGGTGGGCGAGCTGGCCGTGGGCGACCGCTTCGTGGTCCGCCCCGGCGAGAAGGTCGCCACCGACGGCGTCGTGGTCGAGGGCACCTCGGCCGTCGACGCCTCGCTGCTCACCGGCGAGCCGGTGCCGGTGGAGGTGGGACCGGGCGACGCCGTCACCGGCGCCACCGTCAACGCCGGCGGACGCCTGGTGGTCGAGGCCACCCGGGTCGGCTCCCACACCGCCCTGGCCCAGATCGCCCGCCTGGTCGAGGCGGCCCAGACCGGCAAGGCCCCGGTGCAACGCCTGGCCGACCGGATCTCGGCCGTGTTCGTCCCGGTGGTGATCGCCCTGGCTGCCGCCACCCTCGGCTTCTGGCTCACCGCGGCGGCCACCGATGCCCCGGTGGCCGCCTTCACCGCCGCCGTGGCCGTCCTCATCATCGCCTGCCCCTGCGCCCTGGGCCTGGCCACGCCGACGGCGCTCATGGTCGGCACCGGCCGGGGGGCCCAGCTCGGCGTCCTCATCAAGGGACCCGAGGTGCTGGAGTCCACCCGCCGGGTCGACACCGTGGTCCTGGACAAGACCGGCACCGTGACCACCGGGGCCATGGCCCTGGTCGACGTGGTGGCCGCGGCCGACGCCGACCCGTCCGAGGCCCTGCGCCTGGCCGGCTCGCTGGAGGACGCCTCGGAGCACCCCATCGCCCGGGCCGTGGCCGCCGGGGCCCGGGACCGGGGCCTGGCCCTCGCCCCGGTCGGCGCCTTCGCCAGCACGGAGGGCCTGGGCGTGGCCGGGGTGGTCGAGGGCCACGACGTGGTGGTGGGCCGGGAGCGCTTCCTGGTCGAGCGCGGGCTGGACCTGCCCGCCGAGCTGGCCGCCGCCCGCGACGCGGCCCAGGCCGAGGGGCGCACCCCGGTGGTGGTGGGCTGGGACGGGTCGGCCCGGGCCCTGCTGGTGGTGTCGGACACGGTGAAGCCCAGCTCGGCCGCCGCCGTGGCCGGCCTCCGGGCCCTGGGCCTGCGGCCGGTGCTGCTGACCGGCGACAACGAGCGGGCGGCCCGGTCCGTGGCCGCCCAGGTGGGCATCGACGAGGTGGTGGCCGACGTGCTGCCGGCCGACAAGGTGGCCGTGGTCCGGCGCCTCCAGGACGAGGGCCGGGTGGTGGCCATGGTCGGCGACGGGGTCAACGACGCCGCCGCCCTGGCTCAGGCCGACCTGGGGCTGGCCATGGGGACCGGCACCGACGTGGCCATCGAGGCCAGCGACCTCACCCTGGTGCGGGGGGACCTGCGGGCCGCGGTGGACGCCATCCGGCTCTCGCGGCGCACCCTGGCCGTCATCAAGGGCAACCTGTTCTGGGCCTTCGCCTACAACGTGGCCGCCGTCCCGGTGGCCGCCGCCGGCCTCCTCAACCCCATGCTGGCCGGCGCGGCCATGGCCTTCAGCAGCGTCTTCGTGGTGACCAACAGCCTCCGCCTCCGCCGCTTCGCCCCCACCGCCACCTGACCGACCCCACCGCCGGGACACCCCGTCGAGGTGAGCGGCGCAGGACGGGCCGGGGTCAGGTCGGCGTGGGTGGGCACCGCCAACAGGGCCGACGCGTCGGGGCACCCCCTCGGCGCTCCCGGTGCGGGGGCGCGATGGGCGGGGGCGGGGGGGCTGGGCTAGCAAGCGGGGGTGGCCCGGGACGACGAGAGCGGACCGGTGGCGCCCGGTGCGCCGCCCCGGTGGCTGGAGCCGATGGCCGCCACCCTGGCCCGCGACGACCGGGTCCCGGACGGGGACTGGCAGGTGGAGCGCAAGCTCGACGGCGTGCGGGTCGTCGCCTACGTGGTGGGGGGCGAGGTCCGCCTCCTGTCCCGCAACCGCATCCACCAGGAGGACGTCTACCCCGAGGTGGTGGACGCCCTGGAGGACCTGGCCATCGACGCCGTGGTCGACGGGGAGGTGGTGGCCTTCGACGGCGGCGTGTCCAGCTTCGAGCGACTCCAGCAGCGGATGCACGTGCACGACGAGGCCCGGTCCCGGCGGTCGCGGGTGAAGGTGACCTACGTGGCCTTCGACCTCCTGTGGTTGGGCGACCAGGACGTGCGTGCCCTGCCGCTGTCCTCGCGGCGGGAGCTCCTGGAACAGGTGCTGGACCCCGGCCACGTCGTGACCCTGTCGGACCTGCTCGACGGTGACCCGGACACAGCCCGGGCCCGGGCCGTCGAGGAGGGCTGGGAGGGGCTCATCGTCAAGCGGCGAGCCAGCGCCTACCAGGGGCGCCGCAGCCGCGACTGGCTCAAGCTGAAGCTCGTCCGCCAGCAGGAGATGGTGGTGGTGGGCTTCACCGAGCCCACCGGTGGGCGACCGGCCCTCGGTGCCCTGCTGGTCGGCTACCACGAGGACGGCCGCCTCCGCTACGGCGGCAAGGTCGGCACCGGCTTCAGCCACCCCACCCTCGTGGCCCTGCGGGCCCGGCTCGACCCGCTGGAGATCGATGCCCCGCCGGTGCCCGACCCGCCCCGTGAGCCCACGGCCCACTGGGTGCGGCCCGAGCTGGTGGCCCAGGTCGGCTTCGGCGAGTGGAGCCGGGCCGGTCGGCTGCGCCACCCCCGCTACCTCGGCCTGCGGGCCGACAAGAACCCCGCCGACGTCGTCCGGGAGGGCTGAGCTCCGGGCGCCCGCGTCCGGCGCGACCAGGCGGTGTCGGTCAGGGCCGGGCCAGGCCCAGGGCCGCGGACAGGTCCCGCCAGGCGGCGGCGGGGACGTCGGTGGTGCCGTCGACGACCTGGATGCAGACGTGGTCGGCGCCGGCGTCGTGGTGGGCCTGCACCCGGGCCAGGACGGTGTCCATGTCGCCCCAGGCCACGACGGTGTCGACCAGCCGGTCGCTGCCCGCCCCGGCGAAGTCTTCGTCGGTCAGCGTGGGGTCGAGGCGGCGCAGGTTGCCGGCGTAGTTGGGCAGGCCGGTGTAGATCTTGGTGTGGGTGCGGGCCTTCTCCCGGGCCCGGGTGGGGTCCGTCTCCAGCACCACGGCCTGCTCGACGGCCAGCAGTGGCCCCTCGCCCAGGACGGCCCGGGCCGCCGCGGTGTGCTCGGGCGGGACGAAGTAGGGGTGGGCGCCGGCGGCCCGGTCCCGGGCCAGCGCCAGCATGCGGGGCCCGAGGGCGGCCAGCACCCGTTGGGGGGCGACGGGCGGGCGGGCGGCCAGGAACAGGGCGTCGTCCATGGTGTCGAGGTAGGCCCGCATGGCCGAGTAGGGCCGGGTGTAGTCGTGGCCCCGCACCCCCTCGACCATGGGCTGGTGGCTCACGCCCAGGCCGAGCAGGAAGCGGTCGGGGTGGGCCTCGGTGAGGGTCTGGTGGGCGGCGGCCGCGGCCATGGGGTCGCGGGCCCAGATGGAGGCGATGCCGGTGGCCACCACGATGTCGGTCCCGCCCCGGAGGAGGAGGGAGGCGTGGGTGAAGGCCTCGCGGCCCACCGCCTCGGGGACCCACACCGCCCCGAACCCCAGCTCGTCCAGCTCGTCCACGTGCTCGACGGACCGGGCCGAGGGCACCAGGTCGAGCTGGAAGGTCCAGATGCCGTACCGACCGATGTCCATGGCCCGACCGTACCGGCGGGATCGGCGCCGGGGTCCGGCGTGCCTCGGGGTCCACGCCGGGGTCGGGCGGGCCGGCGGGGTCGACGCCCAGGTCAGGTGGCGCCGGTGGGGCCGAAGCCGAGGTCCGACGTACCGGGGGTTGACGCCGGGAGCCGATCGTCGTACGTTTTCCGACGTGCCTTCGGAAAACGTCGAGATGTCGCCCCTCCAGGGTGACCGCCGGACCCGGAAGCGGGCCGCCCGCCGCGACGCCCTCCTGGTCCTGGCCGCCGACCTGGTCGAGCGCGACGGTCCCGACGCGCTGACCATGGCCGCCCTGGCCGAGGCGGCCGACTACGCCCCGGCCTCCCTCTACACCTACTTCCCGTCCCGGTCGGCCCTCCTGGCCGCCCTGCAGCAGGAGGCCCTCACCGTGCTGGGCCGGGTGGCCGAGGAGCACCTCGTGGCCTGGGACCGGGCCCTGGCCGAGACGGGGGCCGACGAGGCCGATGCCGCCCTGGCCCGCCTGCTGGCCTTCTCCCGCCTGTTCCTCACCGCTCCCGAGCACCACGCCCGGGAGTTCCACCTCCAGCAGCAGATGCTCGTCACCCGGGGCGTGGCCGAGACCGCGGACGTGGTCGAGGTGGTGCCGGTGGCCATGGCGGTGCTGGCCCTGCCCCGCCAGCTGCTGGCCGCCGCCGTCGAGGCCGGCGCCCTCGCCCCCCACGACCCGGTGGCCGACCCCCTCGACCACCCCCTGGAGGGCGCCCTGCTGCGCACCTTCGCCTGGATCGTGGCCCTCAACGGCGCCCTCATGGTCGACGGCATCGCCGCCGGCCTGCCCACCACCGGCGCCCTGCTCGGTGAGGAGATCACCGACTCCCTGCTGCGGGGCTGGGGGGCCGACGGGGCCGCCCTGGCCCGGGCCCGCGCCCTGGCCTCCTCCCTGCCCGTCGCCCTCGCTCCCTCCCGTCCCGGCCTCTCCGGCCCGACCCTGGACTCACCATGACCTTCCTCGCTGTCGCCCTCGCCTTCCCCGTCGGGTGGTCCCTGTGGACCCTCGCCGAGTACGTGCTCCACCGCTTCGCCATGCACCACCTGCACGGCAAGGGGATCATGAGCCGCGAGCACCTGGAGCACCACGTCACCGCCGGCTGGTCCTTCGACGTGAACCACATCCTGAGCTGGACCGGCATGCTGCTGGTGGGCGCCGTGCTGTGGGCCCCCCTGGGCTGGCTGGTGGCCGGCCCGGCCGTGGGCGTGACCGTGGCCGTGGGCTGGGCCTTCGGCTACTTCTTCTACGAGTACCAGCACGCCACCTCGCACCTGCGGCCGCCCTCCAACCGCTACCAGCGCCTGATCCGCCGGCACCACTTCCACCACCACTTCGGCACCCCGATGGCCAACCACGGCGTCTCGCTCCCCCTGTGGGACCGGGTCTTCGGCACCTACGAGCGCCCCGAGAAGGTGCGGGTGCCCCGCCGCCTGGCCCTGTCGTGGCTGGTCGACGAGGCCGGTGAGGTCCGCCCCGAGTTCCGGGACGACTACGTCCTGGTCGGCGAGCGGGACATGACCGACCGCCTGGCCAAGATCGACCGGGCCCGGGCCTTCGCCTCCCTCGCTCCGGTCGATTGACCGGAGCCGCCCGGGCCCGGTCTCTGTCGGCACGGAGAGCGGTGGAGCGACAGGAAATCGCCCGCTCGTGGTGAACTAGGGCGCCGGGGGCGCGCACGGAGGGACGCCGATGATCGAAGCCGAGCAGGCGGAGCACGACGCCGCCGCGCCTTCCGGCGCCGCCGCCGTGGACGCCTCCCCGACCGGCCCCCTGGTGGCCGATCTGGTGGCGTCGCTCGGCACCGGAGGGGGCGACGCCGTCTTCGGGGACCTCAACGACCTCGTCGTGGTGGTCGGTCCCGACCTGCGGGTCGAGTACGCCAACGCGGTGGCCGAGCACGTGCTGGGCCGCTCCCGGGCCCGCCTGGTGGGCCGGCGCGTGACCGAGCTGCTCCACCCGGCGGACGTGGAGCGGGCCCTCCACGCCGGGCGACGGGCGGGCACCGCGGCGGCCCCGCCGGCCGTGCCGGCCGTGTTCCGGATGCGGCACGGCGACGGCTCGTGGCGGTCGGTCCAGATCACCACCGGGCGCCTGGGGGGCCCGGGCCGGGAGTGGACGGTGGTCGTCGGCCGCCTGGACGAGGACCAGGCCGTGCAGCGCCGCATCACCGACCTCCTGACCGAGGGGGCGTCGGTGGACCGGGTCGTGGACCTGATCCCCTCCTTCGGCGGGTGGCGGTTCCCCGAGCTGCCCTTCGCGGTGGCCATCGACGGCCTGCAACTGGCCCGCCAGGTGGTCGGCGGCCCGGTGGCCCAGGAGTTGTTCCGGGTGCTGATGCCGGGGGAACCGTGGGCGCGCTCGCCCCGCCCGGACGACGCTCGCGGCGTACACGTGGGCGAGCCGGTCCGGGGCACGGTGGCCGAGCTGGACGGCGTGGGCCGGGCCGTGGCCGTCGAGCGCGGGATGTCGCAGTGGGTGCTCGTGCCGGTGCGGGCCGCCGACGGGGTGACCGGGGCAGTGGTGGTGGGCTGGACCCACCCGACCGGCCCGGCCCTGTCCGCGGTGGAGGACTGCGTGCGGTCGATGGCCCGCTCCACCGCCCTGGTGCTGGAGTGGCACCTCCAGCGCACAGCCCTGGAGCGCGCCGCGACGAGCGACCCGCTGACCGGCGTGGCCAACCGGGGCCACGTCCTGTCCGGGCTGCACGACGCCCTGGCCCGCGGCGACGGCCCCGTCGCCGTCCTCCACCTCGACCTGGACCGGTTCAAGGCCGTGAACGGCACCTGGGGCCACACCGTGGGCGACGCCGTGCTGGTCGAGGTGGCGCGCCGGGTGTCCTCCGTGCTCCGGCCCGGCGACCTGCTGGGCCGCGTCGGGAGCGACGAGCTGGTCGTGGTGTGCGCCGGCGTCGATGCCCGCCCCGCAGCCGACCAGCTGGCCGCCGCCGTCATCGACGCCATGGCCCGGCCCGTGACGGTGGCCGAGGCCGTCGTCGAGGTGGGGGTGAGCATCGGGGTGGCCATCGCCGATCGGGTCGGCGGCCCGGTGGCCGTCGACGACCTGCTGGCCCGGGCCGACACCGCCCTCTCCATGGCCAAGGGGTCCGGTGGGGGCCGGGTGGTGGTCACCTCCAGCCGGGGTGGCCTCGACCAGCGTGAGCCGCCCGCCGGCCCCTGACGCCGGTCGACGCGGTCAGCTCACGGCCCGCCCCCGGGCCGCGGCGCCCAGGACGGCCTTGAACGAGGCGGTGACGATGTTGGGGTCGGTGCCCACCCCCCACCGCACCGTGCCGGCACCGTCCTTGGTCTCCACGTAGGCCACCGCGGTGGCGTCGGCCCCGGCACCCAGCGAGTGCTCGTGGTAGTCGACCACCTCGACGTCCACCCCCAGTCCGTCGTGCAGGGCGGCCACGAAGGCGGCGATGGGGCCGTTGCCGGTGCCGGCCACCGTGGTCGGCGTGCCGTCCACCACCAGCTGGGCGGTGATGGTGCTGACCCCGTCGCTGCCGGTGGCCACCTCGCTGGCCCGCAGGGAGAACGGGGGGTCCTCCGGCAGGTAGGTGGAGGTGAAGGCGTCCCACATGGCCCCGGGCTGGATCTCGGTGCCGGTGTCCTCGGCGATGGTCTGGATGGTCTTGGAGAACTCGATCTGGAGCCGCCGGGGCAGGGCGAAGCCGTGCTCGACCTCCATGATGTAGGCCACGCCGCCCTTGCCGGACTGGCTGTTGACCCGGATGACGGCCTCGTAGGTGCGGCCCACGTGGGCCGGGTCGATGGGCAGGTACGGCACCTCCCAGCGCTCGTAGTCGCGGCCCCGGCCGGCCGCCTCGGCCCCGGCGTACAGGGCGGCGAAGCCCTTCTTGATGGCGTCCTGGTGGGAGCCGGAGAAGGCGGTGTAGACGAGGTCGCCGGCGTACGGGTGGCGCTCGTGCACGGGCAGCCGGTTGCAGTACTCGGCCACCCGGCGGATGGCATCGATGTCGGAGAGGTCGATGCCGGGGTCGACGCCCTGGCTGAACAGGTTGAGGCCCAGGGTCACCAGGTCGACGTTGCCGGTGCGCTCGCCGTTGCCGAACAGGCAGCCCTCCACCCGGTCGGCGCCGGCCAGCACCCCCAGCTCGGCGGCGGCCACCGCGCAGCCCCGGTCGTTGTGGGGGTGCAGCGACAGCACCACCGCGTCGCGGTCCCGCACCGTGCGCAGGAACCACTCGATGGCATCGGCGTAGAGGTTGGGGGTGTACATCTCCACCGTGGCCGGCAGGTTCATGATGAGGGGCCGGTCCCCGGTGGGCTCGATGACCTCGGCCACCGCCTCGCAGATCTCCACCGCGTAGGGCAGCTCGGTGCCGGTGAAGCTCTCGGGCGAGTACTCGTAGCGGATCTCGGTCGAGCCCATGCCCTGCTCCAGCTTGCGGCAGATGCGGGCCGCGTTGACGGCGATCTCGGTGATGCCGGCCTGGTCCAGGCCGAACACCACCCGGCGCTGGAGGGTGGAGGTCGAGTTGTAGAAGTGGACGATGGCCCGGGGGGCGCCGGCCAGCGACTCGTAGGTGCGCTCGATCAGGTCGTCCCGGCACTGGGTCAGGACCTGGATGTGGACGTCGTCGGGGATCAGGTCGTCGGTGACCAGCTGGCGCACGAAGTCGAAGTCGGTCTGGCTGGCCGACGGGAAGCCGACCTCGATCTCCTTGTAGCCCATGCCCACCAGGGTCTGGAACATCTTCAGCTTGCGGGCCGGGTCCATGGGGTCGATCAGGGCCTGGTTGCCGTCCCGCAGGTCGACCGCGCACCACCGCGGGGCCTTGGTCAGGCGGCTGTCGGGCCACGTGCGGTCGGCCAGCTCGACCGGCACGGTGGGGCGGTACCGGTCGAAGGGCATGGGCCGGGGGGTGACGGGCTCGGGTGGCATGGTGGCTCGCTCGGGTCGGGTGGGTGGTGGGGGTGGCCCCGCCGGGGGCCGGAAAACGAAGAAAGCTCCCGGCCCGAGGGCTCAGGAGCTTGACGAGACGCCTATGTGGGGCGCTCGCCTACATGAGCAGGAGGAGGGTGGTGGCCGTCTGCATCCCGAGCACCTTCCCCCCCGGCACGCCCCCTTGTCAAGGGCTGGGCCGGCACCGGGCGGGTCGGGTCGGGGACGTGACGGCCGGCCGGGCCTGCCCTTGGACGTGGCGGCCTGGCGGGCCCTCCTCCGGGGGACCTGACCGGGCCGCGGTCAGGCCAGCTCCAGGGCGGTGCCGGCCCGCACGGCCGCCTCCACCTCGGCCACCGCCGCGGCCAGGTCGTCGAGGTGGCGCTCGACGGCGCCGTCGGGGGTGAGGAAGCAGAACGTCACCCGCACCACGGGCTCGGCCGTGGCCCGGGCCACGGCCAGGGCGTAGGACGCCCCCTGGCGGCGGTAGCCGTCGACCCGCCGGTCCAGCTCGGCCGGCTCGGCCGTGCCGGCCGTCTTGTAGTCGACCACCACCAGCCCGTCGGGCCCCCGGTACAGGAGGTCGACGTAGCCCTCGAGCAGGCGGTCCTCGTCGCCCACGGGCGTGCAGGCGAAGATCTCGCGCCAGTGGGGGCGGGCGGCCGCCTCCCGCACCGACGGCGACCCCAGGGCCCGCCCCACCAGCTCCTGCACGGTGGCGGCCCGGTCGGGCACGGCCTCGGCCTGGCACTGGGCCGCCACCGCGGCGGCCACCGCCGGGTCGTCGGGGGCGGCGTCGAGGGGCACGGTCTGGAGGACGCCGTGCACCGCCCGGCCCACCGCCGTGCCGTAGCGGCCCTTCAGCCAGGGGGGCCGGTCCAGGTCGCCGGGCCGCTTGCGCAGGCCGGCGTCGGCCCCGTCGGGCGCCCGGTCGAGGTCGGGGGGGCGGGGTGGCCCGGAGAAGTCCAGGGCCAGCTGCCCCTCCGGCCCGGCCGGTGGGGGCGGGGCGGGCTCGTCCTCGGGCCCTGCCGGCTCGGGCGGCTCCACCTCGGGCCCGCCCTCCTCGGTCAGGGCGGTGGCCGACACGGTGGTGGGCCGGCCGGCGGCGGCCAGGGCGGCCTGGTGCTCGGCCCGCCAGGTGGCGAACGGGGCCGGCGGGGCCACCGGGGGGGCGGCCGGAGGGGTCGGCGGGGCGGGCCCGTCCCCGGCGGCGTCGGGCAGCCGGGCCAAGCGCTCGCCCATGCCGTCGACCAGGATCTCGGCGTTGGTCCGGGACGCCGGCGACGACGGGGGCCGCTTCCGCCCGGCCCGGTGGAGGGAGACCACCAGGTGGTCGCGGGCCCGGGTGGCCGCCACGTACAGGAGGCGGACCCGTTCGTCGAAGCCCATCTGCTCGTCCAGAGGGCGGCTGGCCGTGAACTCCGGGGTCTCGGCGTGCTTGCCCAGGTAGTAGGCCACGCCGCCCTCGGGGGGGAACCGGGCGTCGCCGGCCCGGGGCCCGGAGCCGGGGGTGGACGAGAGGCCCGACACGATGGTGATGGGGAACTCCAGGCCCTTGGCCGCGTGGATGGTCATGATCCGCACCGCGTCGTCGTCGGTCTCGGGCAGGACGGCCTCGGCCACCCGGGCCCCCTCCACGGTCTGGTGCCCGATCCACCCCAGGTAGTCGCGCAGGTTGCCGCCGGTGGCGTCGGACCAGGCCCGGGCCTGGTCGATGACGAAGCGGAGGCGCCGCCACACGTCGCGGGGGCGACCCTCGGCGAAGGCCAGCTCCAGGGCCCGCCGGTGGCGGGCGACGTCCTCCAGCAGGGCCGAGGGGCTGAGCCAGGCCCGGCGGTCGTGCCAGTGGGCCAGGGCGGCCAGGCCGGCGGCCACCGGGTCGTCGTCGGGCACGGTGTCGGGTTGGGGGCCCAGGTAGCCCCAGTGCCCGCCCCGCTCGACCTTGAAGCGGAACAGGTCGTCGTCGCCGCAGCCGAACAGGGGGGTGCGCAGGGCCGAGACGATGCGCAGGTGGTCGGTGGGGTCGGCCACGGCCCGGGCCACCATGAGCAGGTCGCGCACGGCCCGGGTGGCGTAGACGAGCGAGCTGGCCTCGGCCCGGTAGGCGATGCCGGCCTCGGTCAGGGCGTCCTCCAGGTAGGGGAGCGAGGTCCGGGCCGGCACCAGGATGGTGACGTCGCCCAGGGTGGCGTCCCGCCACCCGCCCCGCCGGTCGTCGACCTGCCAGCGCTCGGCCATGGCCCGCCGCACCGTGGCCACCACGTCGGCCGCCTCGGCGGTGCGCACCGCCCCGGAGCGGGTGCCGGGCTCGTGGGCGGCACGCCCCAGCACGGCCACCGCCGGGCCCACCGGCGGGTCGGGGCGGACGGCGTCGAGGGGGGTGTAGGCGGGCTGGGACGGCACCAGCAGGTCGTGGGCCGGCACCTCGTCGAGGAGCTCGGAGAAGGTGGTGTTGACCCAGTCGATGATCCCGGCGCCGGTGCGGAAGTTGGCGGTGAGGGAGACCGGGCCCTCGGGCCGGGGGGCGAAGCGGTCGGCGGCGGCCAGGAACAGGGCCACGTCGGCCCGGCGGAAGCGGTAGATGGACTGCTTGGGGTCGCCCACCACGAACAGGCGGCCGGGCGCCACCTCCACCTCGTCCCAGGGGGCGGACCCGGCGGCCTCCGAGCCCGGCTCGGCGGCGGCTATGCGCACCGCCAGCTCGATCTGGATGGGGTCGGTGTCCTGGAACTCGTCGAGGAGCAGGCGCTGGTAGCGCTGGTGCAGGGCGGTTCGCACCCGGGCTCCGTGGACCGGGTCGCGCAGCAGCGAGCGGGCCATGACCAGCAGGTCGTGGAACTCCAGCTGGCCGGCGCGGCGCCGCTCGTCGGCCGAGGCCAGGGTGAAGGCCCGGATGGCCGAGCCCAGGTGGTGGGCGCACTCGGTCGCCACCCCGGCCAGGGCGGTGTCGATGGCCTCGCCCGCCTCGGCCAGGTCGGCCTTCACGCGCGCCACCGGAACGGACCAGCTGCCGGCCCGGCCGCCCCGGCACCGGAAGCTGGGCAGGTTGGCCTCGCGGGCGGCCCGGAGCGCCTCCAGGGCCGCCAGCTCGTCGGACGCGTCGCGCACCCCCCGGAGCCACTCGGCCACCTGGCCCAGCCGCTCGGCCAGGAGGTCGGTGGGGTCGTGGCACAGCTCGACCTGCCGGCAGGCGGTGTCGACGCGGTCGAGCACGGCCTCCAGCCGGTCGGTGACCGGGCCCGGGGCCTCGGCGTGCGCGGGCACCCGCTCCTCGACCAGGTCCCAGTTGGTGTCGAAGGTCCGGGCCAGGGCCCGGGGGGTGCTGTCGCGGGCGCCCGCCGCGAACAGCAGGAGCAGGGTGCGGGCGTACGCCGGGTCCTCGAACAGCGCGTCGCTGAACCGGGCCCAGCGCCGCTCGAACTGCACGCCGGAGGTGACCTCGTCGAGGACCTCGATGCGGGGCGGGAGGCCGGCCTCCACCGGGTGCTCGGCCAGGATGCGCTGGGCGAAGGAGTGCAGGGTGCCGATGGCCGCCCCGTCCAGCTCGTCCAGGGCGGCGCGGGCGGCGTCGGCCCCGGGCCGGTCGGGCCCGTCGACCGCCACCCGTTCCAGGGCCTGGCGCAGCCGCTCGCGGAGCTCGGCCCCGGCCTTCTCGGTGAAGGTGATGGCGGCCACCGCGCCGAGGGGCACCGGGTCGGGGCCGGTGGCGGGGTCGGCCGGCGTGGTGACCAGGGCTCGCACCCGGTCGACGAGGGCGGTGGTCTTGCCCGAGCCGGCCCCGGCCTCGACGAACAGGGTGCGCCCCAGGTCGCCGGCGATGCGGTGGCGGGCGGCCTGGTCGGGGGGCGGGGCCTCAGCCACCGTCGCTCCCCTGGTCGTCGCCGTCGCCGTCGCCGCTGGTGTCGGAGGCGGTCCGGCGTTCGGGGTCGATGAGGGCCAGGTAGGGGGCCAGGGCCGGGTCGCCGGCCTTGGCCGCCCAGGCCCGGCGCAGGTCGCCCACGCCGAGGAAGTCGGGGTCGCACGACCAGCAGTCGTTGAACGGGGAGGAGTCGTTGTCGGTGGGGTGGGAGACGAACAGGCCGCCCTCGATGCCCTCCACGATGAGGCCCAGGGTGTCGCTGATGCGCTCCTCGACCTCGGGGGTGAGGGTGTAGCCGTGGCGGGCCCACCGCCCGCGGCTGGACACGAACCAGTACTCGGCCCGCACCGGCCCGTCGGGGTGCCCGGTGGCGGCCCGGGCCGCGGCGCCGTACACCGCCAGCTGGAGGCGCCGGCCGCCCTGGTCGGGGTCGGCCTCGGACAGGCCGGCGTAGGCCTGGGCCCGGCCCGTCTTGTAGTCCGCCACCAGCAGGCCCCCGTCGCCGGTCAGGTCGATGCGGTCGGCCTTGCCCCGGAACCGGACGTGGCGGCCGTCGGGCAGGGGCAGGGCGACGGCCTCGACGCCGTCGTCGGCGAAGCCGAAGCCCAGCTCGGCGGCCAGGTGCCGCCCGCCGTGGACCCGGCGCACGTCCTCGTCGAAGGTGAGGGTGCCGTCCAGGTCGGCCAGGATCCGCTCCCGGTCCCGGTTCCAGAACAGGGTGCGGCCGGTACGGCCCATGGCCTCGTAGGCCGCGAAGACCTGGCCCGCCAGCTCCCGGACCCGGGCCCGGTCGGCCGCGCTCCAGCGGTCCGCGGGGCCGGGTCGCTCGGCCGGCGGCCGGGCCAGCACCTCCCGCACGAACAGCTCCAGCACCTCGTGCACGACGCTGCCCCGGTCGGCCGGGGTGATGGCCAGGGCGTCCTCGGGGTTGTCCAGCTCCCGCACCCGCAGGACGTCGCGCAGGAAGTGGTCGAAGGGGCAGCGGGCCCACCGCTCCAGCCCGGTGGCCGAGGCCACCTTGGCCCCCTCGGGGTCGGCCGGGGAGGCGACGGGCAGGTCGGCCAGCCGGCCGTCGTAGCGGGTGAGGCGGTCGCTGGCCCGGCCCGCCACCAGGTCGGCCCCGGCCGAGAGCACCGGGTCGCCCAGGGCCCGCACGGCGTCGAGGGAGCGGGGGCCGGCTCCGGCGGTCAGCAGGGCCCGCAGCCGGTGCTCCTGCTCGGTGGCCGGGCTGGCCGCGGCCCGGAGGCCGGCGTCGAAGGAGGCCACGTGGTGGACCCAGGGGGCGTCGGCCGCGGCCAGGTCGTCGGCCCACCACCGCTGGCCGGCCAGGGCGGAGGCCACGTCGAGCACCCAGCGGGACGGCACCCGCTCGCCCGAGCGGCGCAGGTCGCCCCGGGGCACCGACAGCACCTGGGCCCGGGCCCCGGCCAGGGCGGCCAGCAGGTGCCGGTGCTGGCGCCCCAGGCCGGACCGGCGCAGGGGCAGGGTGCCCCCGGCGGCGCGGCGCTCGCCGTCGGGCAGGAGCGAGTCGTCGCCGGGGGCGGCCGGCAGGAGGCCCTCGGCTCCCCCCACCACGACCACCAGGTCCAGGTCGAGGCCCAGGCCCATGGCCAGGGAGCCGACCAGGACGCCGTCGCCCAGGCGACCGACCCGGCCGGAGTCGGTGTCGAGCTCGACGGCCAGGGTGCGCCGGGCCACGGCCAGGGGGACCGGGCCCTCCACCGCGTCGAGGGCCCCCAGCCGGTCGAGGGCCACCTCGATCCGCTCGGCGGCCCGCCGCTCCCCCTCGGGCCAGGGGCCCCGCTGGGCGGCCGGGCCCAGCAGCCGGTCGAGCAGGCGCCGGGCCCAGCGGGCGTGCTCGCCCCACGGGCGGGGCTGCGACCCGGCCCGGGTCACCTCGTCGATCAGGCCCAGGACGAAGCCCCGCAGGGCCCGGCCCCGGCCCGCCCGCTGCTCGAGCTGGGCCACGCGCCCGGCGTCGCCCCGGGCCGCGGCCAGGGCCCGGGCCTCGGCCTCGTGCTCGTCGGCCCAGGTGGCCAGGCGCCGGTCCCAGTGGTCGCGGCCGCCCACCACCCCGGCGTCCCGGGACATCTGCTCCCACCGGGTGACGGGCGCCGGTCGCCCGTCGTGGAGGATCGGGGCGCCGGCCAGCCAAGCCAGGACGCCGCTGCGGGGCCAGCCGGCGTCGGCCAGGGCGAACAGGCCCAGGAGGGTGCGCCCCGCGGCCCGGGCCGAGAGGGGGGCGGGGGAGGCGCCGTTGCGGGGGATGCCGGCCGCTTCCAGGTGCTCGTGGAGGAGGCGGGCGTAGGGGTCCGGCGCCGGGTGCAGGACGGCGATGCGATCGAGGGGGGTCCCGGCCCGGGCCGCGTCGACCACGGCCCGCACCGCGGCCCGCACCTCGTCGTCGGCGTCGGAGGCGGTGGTGATCCGGGTCCGTTCGGGCGACACCGGGAGCGGGCCGGTGGGGATCTCCACCTCGGGGAGCCCCAGTCGGGCCAGGGCGGCGGCCACCTCGGCGTCGGCCGCCGGCACGCCGGTGGTGCCGGCCACCACCGTGGTGGGGGCCACGGCGGCCACGGCCCGGAGCAGGGCGGCGGCGTGGAGGGTGAGGGCCTGGGGGAGGTGCACGACCACGGTGCCCAGCTCGGCCCCGGCCCGGGGTTCGCCGGCCAGCCGGTCGGTGGCCGCGGCCAGCAGGTCCTCCTCGTCGTACCAGCGCTCGGCCAGGGCGGCGCGGGCCGCCCGGTGGATGCGCACCACCTCGGCGGCCCGGGGCCCGGCCCCGGCCAGGGCCGAGAGGGCGGCGGGGGGGACGTCGCGCAGCTCGCGGTAGCTGGCCACCAGGGCGGCCTCGGTGGCCGGGTGGTCGGCCACGGCGGCGAACAGGCCGGCCTCGGTGGCCAGGGCGGCCCGCACCGCGGCGGCCAGCACCGGGGTGGAGACCGGGCGCCGGCCCTGGCCGGCCAGCGTGGCCGCCCCCAGCAGCTCGGCCAGCCGGTGGGGGGTCAGGAAGGTGGCACCGGCCAGGCCCCGCCCCCGGGGCCCGAGCGGGCCGGCGGCCAGCCGCCGGCGGGCGGTGACGCCCACGTGGTTGGACGGGACCAGGACCGTGGTGGGGGCCAGCAGGTCATCGACCTTGGCCCGGGCCACGGCCTCCCGCAGGGCGGCCAGCGCCGGGGGACCGTACGGCACCAGGCGCAGGTCGATCGGGGCCACCTCGCGCACTCTATGCAGCGGGTGGGACAGGCCCGCCCGGCGGGGCCGTCAGCCCTCGTCGTCCATCTGCTCCAGGGCGGCGACCAGGAGGGCGGCTTCGGCGTCGGTGAGGCCGGCGTCGCGGTGGATGCGGGTGTAGTTGGCCAGGGGCATGGAGCCGTCCTCGATCGACTCGGCGGCGTCGTCGGCCTCGCCGTCGTCGCGGTCCCACTCGGAGAAGTTCAGCTCCTCCCGGCCGCCCTCCACGTCGCGGCGCACCAGCCACGACATGGGGGCCACGTACGAGTACGGCGGCCAGTCGGTCTCGTTGCTGTGGCAGTCGTAGCAGGAGCTCCGGGCGATGGCCTCGGCCTGGGCCGAGGGCCAGGGGGCGTCCTCGGTGACCGGCGGGTTGGACTTGGTCCACCCGTAGGGCACCAGCTGCAGGGCCAGGACCACCACCAGCATCCCACCGGCGGCGATCAGGAGGGGTCGCCGCAGCCGGCCCAGTCGTGCCATCGCTCGACGGTATGCCCGCTCGGCTCCCCCCGCAGACGTGGGCTCGACGGCGCGGCCGTAGGGACCCGCGGTAGACACGGGGCATGGCCACCGCCACCCACGAGGTGCTCAACCAGCCACCGCCCCTGGAGGGCCACGATGCCGCCCAGCTCGACCGGGCCCTGATGGAGGGGGTGGCCCGGGAGGGGGCCGCCGACCGGGGGGCCGAGGTGCGGCGGGTGGGCGCCTTGGCTGGCGAGGCCCGCTGGATCCGGGCCGGCGAGACCGCCAACCGCTTCGGTCCCGAGCTGCGCACCCACGACCGCTACGGCCACCGCGTCGACACCGTGGACTACCACCCCTCCTACCACGAGCTGCTGGAGGTGGCCGTGGGCGAGGGCCTGGCCGGCGCGCCGTGGGCCGACCCGGGCCCCGCCCCGCACGTCACCCGGGCCGCCAAGTTCGCCCTGTGGACCCAGGTGGAGGCCGGCCACGGGTGCCCGGTGTCGATGACCTACTCCATCGTCCCCGCCCTCCGGGCCCAGCCCGAGCTGGCCGCGGTGTGGGAGCCGAAGCTGACGTCGCGCACCTACGACCCGGCCCCCGGCCCGGTGGGCGACAAGGTGGGCGCCATCGCCGGCATGGCCATGACCGAGAAGCAGGGCGGCTCCGACGTCCGGGCCAACACCACCCGGGCCACGGCCACCAACGGTGGCGGGCCCGGGGCCGAGTACGCCCTGGTGGGCCACAAGTGGTTCTGCTCGGCGCCCATGAGCGACCTGTTCCTCATGCTGGCCCAGACCGACGCCGGCCTGTCGTGCTTCGCGGTGCCCCGCTGGCTGCCCGACGGCACCCGCAACGCCATCGCCATCCAACGGCTGAAGGACAAGCTGGGCAACCGCTCCAACGCCTCCAGCGAGATCGAGGTGGACGGCGCCCTGGGCACCCTGGTGGGGAGGAGGGGCGGGGCATCCGCACCATCCTGACCATGGTCAACCACACCCGGCTCGACTGCGTGATCGGGGTGACGGGCCAGATGCGGGCCGGCCTGAGCCAGGCCGTGCACCACAGCCGGCACCGCTCGGCCTTCGGCCGGCGGCTGGCCGACCAGCCCCTCATGGCCAACGTGCTGGCCGACCTGGCCGTCGAGTCCGAGGCGGCCACCACCACCATGCTGCGCCTGGCCGGGGCCTATGACCGGGGCGAGGGCGCCTTCGCCCGCATCGCCACCGCGGTGGCCAAGTACTGGATCTGCAAGCGGGCCCCGATGGTGACGGCCGAGGCCCTGGAGTGCCTGGGCGGGGCCGGCTACGTCGAGGAGTCGCCCATGCCCCGCCTGTTCCGGGAGTCGCCCCTCAACGGCATCTGGGAGGGCTCCGGCAACGTCATGTGCCTGGATGTGCTGCGGGCCGCGGCCCGCGAGCCCGAGTCGGTCGAGGCCCTGCTGGCCGAGCTGGACCTGGCTCAGGGGGCCGACCCCAGGCTGGATCGGGCGGTGGCCGACCTCCACGCCGAGCTGGCCGACCTGGAGGGGATGGAGGGCCGGGCCCGCCGCATCGTGGAACGGGCCGCCCTGGCCCTCCAGGGCTCCCTGCTGGTGCGCCACGCCCCGGGCCCGGTGGCCGACGCCTTCTGCGCCTCCCGCCTGGCCGGCGACGGTGGCCTGGCCCTGGGCACCCTCCCGCCCGGGGTCGACACCGGCGCCATCGTGGCCCGCGCCTGGCCGGCGTGACCGTGGCCCGCCGGCGGCCGGGGCGGGCGGTGGTCGGTCGTCGTGGGTGAGGCCATGGCGGCGTACCGCATCGTGGCCTGGGGGCGGGCGCCCGAGCTGGTCGAGGTGCCGGTGCCCGAGGTGGGGCCCGGGCAGGTCCTGGTCGAGGTGGCCGGGTGCGGGCTGTGCCACTCCGACCTGGCCATGGCGGCCATGCCGGCCGAGGTGGGCCGGGCCCTGGGCTGGCGGGTGCCCTTCACCCTGGGCCACGAGACCGCCGGGCGGGTGGCGGCCGTGGGGGCCGGGGTCGGGGGCTTGGCCGTGGGCGACCCGGTGGCCCTCACCTCGCCCTCGTCCTGCGGGGCCTGCGCCCATTGCCGGGCCGGCCGCGATTCGGCCTGCCCGCACGGCGACACCGGCCGGGGCTATGGCCGGGACGGGGGGCTGGCCCGCTACGTGCGGGTCGACCACCCCCGGGAGGTGCTGCCCCTCGGCGGGCTCGACCCCCGGCACGCCGGGCCCCTGACCGACGCCGGGGCCACCTCGTTCCACGCCGTGCGCCGGGTCGGCCCGGCGCTGGGCCCCGGTGCGGTGGCCGTGGTCATCGGGGTCGGTGGGCTGGGCGGCCTCGCGGTGCAGATCCTCCGGGCCGTCACCGGCGCCCGGGTGGTGGCCGTCGACCTGGACCCCGCCCGCCGGGACCGGGCCCGGGCCCTGGGGGCCCACGAGGTGGTGGACGGGGCGGCGGAGCGATTGCACCGGGTGCTGCGGGGCCACGCCGCCGACGGGCTGGACGGCGTGGACGCGGTGATCGACGTGGTGGGCACCGACGCCACCATCGCCGCCGGGATGCGGGCCCTGCGCCGGGGCGGGGCCTTCGTCCTGGTCGGGGCGGCGGGCGGCGGGTACCCCCGGCCCTGGTTCGGGGGCCTGCCCCGGGAGGCCACCATCAGCACGGTGCAGGGCTCGGCCCGGGCCGACGCCGAGGCGGTGGTGGCCCTGGCCGCCGAGGGCCGGGTCCGCGTCGACGTGGACGAGTACCCCCTGGCTCGGGTGGCCGAGGCCTACGCCGCCCTCGACGCCGGCACCCTCACCGGCCGGGCCGTGGTCGTGCCCTGAGCGACAGCCAGGGCCCACCGCCGGCCGGCCGCCCCCCTAGGTGAAGCGGATGTCGAGGGTGCGCAGGTAGGTGTGGAGGCCGGCGTCCTGGACGGGCAGGAGGTGGGCCTCGACGCCGGACTCGTTGTGGTGGGCGTGCCACCAGCCCGGAGGGGTGACGAAGGCTCCGCCCGGCTCCCAGTCGACCCGCTGGGGCTCGACGATCTCGCCGCCGGCGGAGAGGCGGGGCCCGACCAGCGTGTAGCAGCCGGGCGCGCAGTCGAGGATGAGGTCGAGGGCCACGGACTGGTGGCGGTGGGGTCGCTGCACCGCGCCCACCGGCAGCAGGCCGACCATGGCCCACAGCACGTGGGTGGCGGTCAGGGTCTGATCCTGTTCGGCGTTGGCCAGCAGCACGCTGACCCGGTTGCGGCGCTCGGCCCCGGGCTCGGCCGCCACCCGGGCCAGCTCCTCGGCGCACCGGGCGGCCGGGAACAGGGTGGGCCGCAGGCGCCGCTCGGTGGGGGCCACGCCCAGGTACCGCAGCAGCGGCTCGTCGGTGACCCAGTAGAGGGTGGCGTCGGTGCCGGCCCGGTGGGTCGACCGGCAGCCGGCAGGCAGCGCCATCACGTCGCCCCGCTCCCAGGCCAGGCTCCCGCCGTCGATCTCGGACGTGCCGCGGCCCTCCATGACCACGTACAGCTCGGAGGTGGCGACCGGGGCGGTGGCCACCTCCTCGCCGGCCCGGATGCGCACGAAGCTGGCCAGCAGGGCCGGGCTGGTGGCCGGTCCCCGGTCGATGCCCAGCGGGCCGGACAGGTCCAGGGGGATGACGCCGGTGGGGGCGTCGCGGTGGAGTCGGGCCGGGAACGTGGCCACCGGGACGAGGGGCGTGGTGCGGCCCACCGGGTTGGCGGCCCGGGTGTACTCGTGGAAGCGGGCGTCGCCGGTCCAGTCCTCGACCGCGGGGCCGACCGCCAGCCCCGGGCCCGGGGGATCGGTGAGCGTCATGGCCCCAGTCTGCCGGCTCGCCGGCCTCAGCCGTCGGCCACCACCGCCGGCCGGCGGGCCGGGGCCAGGTCGTAGGCCTCGGCGTCGAAGCGGCGGGTGCGGAGGCGGAACTGCCAGGTGAACCCGGGCCACAGGGTGGTGTTGCGCCCGGTGTCGTCGAGGTACCAGGAGGCGCAGCCCGACATCCACACCGTGCCCTCCAGGCGGCTCTGGATCTCGTCGTTGTAGGCCTCCACGGCCTCGCCGCGGACCTCGACCCGGCCGATGCCGTCGCGCTCCATGCGGCGCAGGGCGTCGAGCACGTAGGTGATCTGGGACTCGATCATGAACACCATGGACGAGTGCCCGAGGCCGGTGTTGGGCCCGATGAGCAGGAACAGGTTGGGGAAGCCGGCCACCGTGCTGCCCACGTAGGCCTGCACGCCGCCGTCCCACGCCTCGGCCAGGGTGCGGCCCCCCACGCCCCGGACCCGCTCGGCGAAGGGGTTGTCGGTGACGTGGAAGCCGGTGCCGTAGATGAGCGTGTCGACCTCGACCTCGCGGCCCTCCCCGGTGACGATCGAGCGCTCCCGCACCTCGGTCACGCCGCTGGTCTCCACGTCCACGTTGGGCTGGGAGAGGGCCGGCAGCCAGCGGTTGGACGGGAGGATGCGCTTGCAGCCGATGGAGTGGTCGGGGGTGAGCCGGGCCCGCAGCTCGGGGTCGGGCACCTGCTTGCGGAGGTGGTCGCGGGCCGCCTTCTCGGCCAGGGCCATGACCCGGGGGTGGCGGAAGCCGAGGACGAACAGCTCACGGGCCCAGTAGACGCCGGCCCGCACCGCCTTCTGGGCCAGGGGCACCCGCCGGTAGAGCCGGCGCTCCCGCTCGCTGACGTCGCGGGCCGGGTGGGGCATGACCCACGGGGGCGTGCGCTGGAACACGGTGAGCTGCTCGACCCGGGGCTGGATCTGGGGCACGAACTGGATGGCCGAGGCGCCGGTGCCGATCACCGCCACCTTGCGGCCGGTGAGGTCGTGGTCGTGGTCCCAGGCCGCCGAGTGGAAGGCGGTGCCCTCGAAGCGCTCGATGCCGGGCAGGGCGGGGACGTTGGGCTCGCTGAGGGGGCCGTTGCCGCTGATGACCACGTCCGCGGTGACCTCGCCCACCGGGGTGGCCAGGTGCCAGCGCTGGCCGGCCTCGTCCCAGCGGGCCTCGAGCACCTCGGCGCCCCACAGGATGCGGTCGCGCACGCCGTGGCGCTCGGCGCACCGCTGCAGGTAGGCCTCGATCTCGGGCTGGGGCGAGTAGGTGTTGGTCCAGTCCGGGTTGGGGGCGAAGGAGAACGAGTAGAGGTGGGAGGGCACGTCGCAGGCGCAGCCCGGGTAGTGGTTGTCGCGCCAGGTGCCCCCCACCTCGGAGGCCCGCTCCAGCACCACCACGTCGTCGATGCCCGCCTCGGCCAGCCGGATGGCCATCCCCAGGCCCGCGAAGCCGGTGCCGACGATGGCGATCCGGTGGTGGCGGGGCCCGGCACCGCCCCCGGCGCCGTCCGGGGGGGAGGCGGCGGCGGGCGGCGGGGCGGGGCGCTCGGTGACGGTCACGGTGAGGGGGGCTCCCGGAGTCGGGCGCCGGGCCGGCGCCAAGGTGTTACCGCTAGTAATACCCCGCGGGCCGGACCCCGACAACGGCTCGGGACCCATGTCACAGGGGCGGGCCTAGGATGCCCGCCCATGGACGACCGCACCATCGCCCGGGGCGTGGCGCTCAGCCGGGTGGCCTTCGGGCTGCTCATGCTCCTCGCCCCCCGCCTCCTCACCCGCCGCACCGGCGACGGCCGCGACCCCCAGGTCCCGTACGTGTGGTGGCTGCGGGCCTTCGGCATCCGCGATGCCGTCCTGGGCGCCGGGGCCTACATGGCCCTCACCTCCGAGGACGACGAGGCCGCGGCCCGTTGGGTGCAGGCGGGGGCCCTGGCCGACACGGCCGATGCCGTCACCGCCGTGGCCTATCGCCGGGACCTCGACGGCCGGAGCCGGCTGGCCACCGTGGCCATCGCCGTGCCGGCCGCCGCCCTGGGCTGGAAGAGCGCCCTGGGCCTGCGCCGGGCCGGCTGAGGGCCCGGCCCCGCCGCACGACCGGCGACCCCCGGGCCCCGGCGCCGGCGGGCGCCCGCCTACCGGCGGCCGGCGCCGGCCGGTAGGGTCCCGGGCCGATGCCTGCCACCTCGCACCACCCCGCCCGCCGCCGCCTGCTCGCCCTGGCCGCCGCCGCCACCCTGGCCCTCGTGCTGGGCGCCTGCAGCGACGACTCCGGCGGCAACGTGGTGGCCGACGCCGAGAAGGACAAGTCGCTGCCCACCCAGGTGGCGCCCACCACCCTGGCCGACGCCAGCGGCAAGCCGTGCAAGGAGGCCACCGACGTCCCGGAGGCCGAGGGCAAGCCCGAGGTCGAGATGCCGGTCGGCGAGGTGCCGGCCGAGCTGGAGTCCACCGACATCACCCCCGGGACCGGGGCCGAGGCCGCCCTGGGCAAGACCATCAAGGTCCACTACATCGGGATCGCCTGCTCGACCGGGACGCAGTTCGACTCCTCCTGGGACCGGGGTGAGCCCACCGAGTTCCCCCTCACCGAGGGCGGGCTGATCCAGGGCTGGATCGAGGGCATCCCCGGCATGAAGGTCGGCGGCCGGCGCATGCTGGTCATCCCGGGCGACCTGGCCTACGGGGAGCAGGGCAACCAGGGCATCCCCCCCGGCGAGGCCCTGGTCTTCGTGATCGACCTGGTGGACGTCACCGACACCCCGACCTCCACCTCCGCCCCGGCCGAGGGTGGCGCGACCACCGCTCCCGCCGAGGGCGGGTCGACCACCGCTCCCGCCGAGGGGGGCGCCACGACGGCCCCGGCCGAGGGGTCGGGCACCACGGCTCCCGAGTCGACGACGACCAGCTCGACCGACCCGCCCCGCGAGCGTCCCGCCGAGTAGTGGAGGCGGGCGCGCCGGCCCTCGGGCCGGGCGCGCCGAACGCCCCCTCGCCCTCCCGGGAGGGAACCCGATGGGGAGAGGGGGGCTCGGGAGGCGGTGTCACGGCCCGGAGGCCGGGGTTCAGCCGATGAGAGCGGGATCGTTGCGGGCGGCGGTGAGCACCCGCTCGGCGATGGCGGCCAGGTCCCCGGCGTGATCGTCGTCGAGCCACATGGTGGTGGCCGTCGTCCACACCTGGACCACCTGGGCCCCCACCAGGTGGGGGCGGGGGTCGTCGCCGGCCCGGACGCCGAGGGTGCCGGCCACGTGCTCGGCCAGCATGGCCGCCAGCCGGTCGTGGTGGCCGGCGAAGCGGTCGGCCAGGACCGGCACGGTGAGGAACACCTGGCTCTGGACCTTCATCAGGTCCCGCCGTTCCTCGATGTCGGCCACCAAGTGGGACACCGCCGCCCGGACCAGCTCCCCCACGGCCTCGTCCGACCGACCCGCCAAGAGCTCCCGGAGCGACTGCTCGCGCCGGGCGTGCTCGGTGAGGAGCACGGCGTCCTTGGTTGGGTAGTAGCGGAAGAAGGTCCGCTGCGAGACCCCGGCGGCGTCGGTGATGTCCTGCACCGTCGTTTCGTCGTAGCCTCGAGCGAGGAACAGCTCGAGCGCCGACTGCTGAAGCGCAGTCGCCGTCGCTTGCTTTTTTCGCGCCCGAAGGCCCATCTGAGTCGCAACCATGGCGACACCGTAACCCGCCTTCTCCGCGCGCGAAGTGCTACCGGCGGTGACATCTTGCCGCCGCCGACAGGCGCTCCCAACCGGCCGTCGGCCCAGCGCACCGCTACCGTTCGGGCCTGTGGACCGGCTCGAAGCGGCACGTGAGCTGGAGCTCTCGGCGGGGGCCTCGGCCGACGACGTCGAACGGGCCTTCCGGCGTGCCGCCCGGGGCCGCCACCCCGACGTGGGCGGAGACCCGAACGCCTTCCGGCGGGCGGCCGAGGCCCGGGCCGTCCTGCTCCGGCCCCCGGCGACCGACACCGTCACCCGGGTGGTCGAGGTCATCGTGCGCTACCACCCGGCGGTGCGGCTGGTGGCCGCCGTGGCCCGGGCCTTCGAGCGTCGCCCGGCGGGCCCGCCCCCCGGGGCCTGACGAGCGACGGTGCCCGGTCGTCCGCCTCCGGCCGCGGGCGGCCTAGGGTCGCGGCGGTCATGGTGATCGGACAGGTCGACGGAGGGCTGGAGGCCGCCTGCGGCGAGTCGCCCGGTGCCGTCTGCGAGGCGGTGTTCGAGCGCACCGGCAGCGAGGCGTGGTCCGACGTCGCCAGCTGGCTGGTCGACAAGCCGTTGCGCATCCTGGTCATCTGGGCCATGGCCTGGGTCATCGCCAAGGTGGTGCGGCGCATGATCCGCCGCTTCTCCGAGAAGCTGGTCGGCTCGGCCCACTCGGGGCGGCTGCGGCGGGCCCGGGAGCGGGCCCCCAACATCCTGGTCAGCGCCCAGGTCCCCAGCGTGCGCTCGGCGGCCCGGGCCGAGACCATCAGCGGCGTCCTGCGCAGCGTCTCGACCGGCGTGGTCTACGTCTTCGCCGCCGTCTACACCCTGGACGTCCTGGGCCTGAACCTGGGCCCGCTCATCGCCGGGGCCGGGGTGGTCGGTGTCGCCCTGGGCTTCGGGGCCCAGAGCCTGGTGCGGGACTTCCTGGCCGGGACCTTCATCCTCATCGAGGACCAGTACGGCGTGGGCGACTCGGTGGACCTGGGCGAGGCGGTGGGCACCATCGAGGCGGTCAACCTGCGGACGACCCGCCTGCGGGACGTCAACGGCACCGTGTGGCACGTGCCCAACGGCGAGATCCTGCGGGTCGGCAACCAGTCCCAGCAGTGGGCCCGGGCCGTGCTCGACATCGTGGTGGCCCACGGGACCGACGTCGACCGAGCCCTGGGCGTGATGAAGGAGGCCGCCGACGGGGTGGCGGGGCGGCCCGACCTGGCCGGCGACGTGACGGGCGAGGCCGAGATCTGGGGGGTCGAGGCCCTGACCCCCCAGGGCGTCACCCTCCGGATGGTGGTCAAGGTGACGCCGGGCTCGCAGTGGAAGGTGCTCCGGGCGCTGCGCCAGGAGATCCGGGCCGCGCTCACCGACGCCGGCGTGGAGATGGCCACCCTCCCGGCCATGCCCGGCCCGCCGCCCCCCTGAGCGGTCGAGCGGGGCCCGCCGGGGCACCGACCGGTGTGCGCCTGCGGCGGCCCCGCCGCTAGCGTCGCCCGGCGATGGCCGACGAGACGATCCATCCCCGCCCCGACCAGGCCGAGGAGCCGGTCGAGGACGTGGGGGCAAGCAACGTCGACCTGGACGAGGCCCGGCACGGCCCCGGCCACGTCTCGCCGGCGGCGCCCGAGGAGGGCCACGCCCCCGACGACCACGTCGACGGCCACGGGGACCACGACGCCGGCCACGACGACCACGGCGACCACCCGGTCGAGGACCCCAAGTGGGTGCTGGCCCCCCTGGTGGTGGGGGCCGTCGTCGGCCTGGTGGTGGCCGTCGTGCTCGGGCTCCAGGCCGGGGCCCTGCCCACCTAGGGCGCCTCTCTCCGGCGCGACTTCTGCTCGCCGGGTCGAACCAGAGGGCCGTCCCGAACGTCTGAGGGGATGTGGACGCGATCACCAGCAAGGGAACGGCCCTTCGGGCGCCATTGGGGGGCAGGGCGCGCCGCCGCGGCGGGCCCGGTGGGCGAGACTGGCCCCGACGGGTCGGTGAGAGGACGGTGAGCGAGGCGTGGTGGACGACGGTGGCGCGGTGGCGCTGATCGATGAGCCGCGCCTGGCCCCGGACCCGTCCGGCCCGGCGCCCGAGCTGACCGAGGGCCAGGTCCCGGCCTCGCCCCGCCGGCCGCGGCTCCGCCGGCTGGCCCGCGCCGCGGCCGGTGCGCTGGCCCTGGCCGTGGTGGTGGCCGTCCCGGTGGCCGCCCGCCAGGCCGCGGCCGACGCCCGCCGCCAGGCCGACCTGGCCCGGGCCGAGGCCGGTGCCGCGGCCGCCCACCGGACGCGGGTCGAGGAGCAGGTCGAGGGGGCGCTCGGCCCCCTGGACGAGTCCTACGGCGCCGCCGCCGAGGCCACCGCGGCCCGCAGCGTCCAGCGGGCCCGCCTGGCCGAGCTCCAGCTGGCCGAGGACGCCCTGGAGGAGGAGGTGGCCGCGGCCCAGCGGTCCACCGAGGCGGTCGAGGCCGAGCAGCGGGGCGTCGGCGCCGAGGTGGAGCAGCAGGCCGTCGACCTGCCCCAGCTGGAGGGTTGCCTGGCCGAGGTCCGACCCCTGGTCGACGCCGCCTTCCTGGCCACCGTCTTCCCGGGCACGGTGGTGCCCGGCATCAGTCCCACCTGCCGGTCCCTGCTGGCGGTGGTCGAGGGACAGGGCGGGTGAGGCGGCGGCGCCTGGCCCAGGTGGTGGCCGTCGTGCTGGTGGTGGCGGCCACCGCGGCCACCGTGAGCAGCCTGCGCCAGCGGGCCGACGCCGAGGGGGCTCGGGACGGGGACCGGGCCGCGGCCCAGGCCGACCGGTGGGAGGCGGACCGGGCCGAGGGCCGGCTGGCTCGCATCGAGTCGTTCACCACCGCCAACCGGGCCCTGGCGGCGCGGCACGGGGCCGGGGCCGAGCGCATCGAGACCGCCATCGCCGACCTGGCCGACCTGCAGGGGCGCCTGGAGCGGTCCCAGGCCGCCCTGATCGAGCTCACCACCCTCAGCGGCGAGCAGCTGCGCCAGATCGGCATCCTGCGGGCCTGCGTGCAGACCCTCGACTCGGCCCGGGCCGCGCTGGTGGCCGGCGACCCGGCGGCGTCCACGGTGGCCCTGGAGCAGGGCCGCCAGGGGTGCCGGCAGGCCGAGGAGCTGGCCGACGGCATCGTCGACGCCGTCCACCCCTTCGACTTCCCCGACCCCTCGGTGGTGGAGGTCGACGGCACGTACTACGCCTTCGCCACCAACGGGCCGGCCGGCACCGTGCAGGTCCTCACCTCCACCGACCTGGCCGACTGGTCGATCCGGGGCTCGGCCCTCATGGCGGTGGCGTCGTGGGCCCGCCCCGGGTACACGTGGGCCCCGTCGGTGGCCCGGGCGGCATCGGGCTACGCCCTGTACTACGCCGTGCGTGACGTGGCCTCGAACCTCCAGTGCGTGAGCGTGGCCACCTCGGCCACCCCGCAGGGCCCGTACGTCGACCGGTCCACCGCCCCCCTGCTGTGCCAGCCCGACCTGGGCGGCGCCATCGACGCCAGCACCTACCGGGACGAGAAGGGCAACCTGTTCCTGACCTGGAAGAGCGAGGGGGAGACGATCGGCGGCACGGCCCAGATCTGGGCCCAGCCCCTGGACCCCACCGGCACCCGGCGGGAGTGGCTGCCGGCCCTGTTGGTCGGCACCGACCGGGAGTGGGAGGGGCGCACGGTGGAGGCCCCGTCGATGGTCCGGGTGGGCGCCACCTGGCTGCTGCTCTACTCGGGCAACGCCTGGAGCACCGACCGCTACGCCGTGGGCTACGCCACCTGCCTGGGCCCGCTGGGCCCGTGCGCCAAGCCCGAGGGCGACAACGTCCTGTTGCGCTCCACCGAGCGGGTGGCCGGACCCGGCGGGGCCGAGGTGTTCCGCGCCACCGGCGGGGCGGTGAAGGTGGCCTACGCCGGCTGGGACGGCGGCGCCGTCGGCCCCTCCAACCCGCGGCGCCTGCACGTGGCCACCCTCGAGCTCACCCCGGAGGGCCCGACCCTGTCGTGACCGGAGCCGGTCGGGCTACTCGGGGGCCAGGGTGGCGGTGACGGTGGCCTCGGCGCCGTCGGCGGCCGCACGCCAGGCCAGCTCGGCGATGCGACCGGCGTCGCGGACGTCGTGGGCCGCGGCCTCCAGGGCGGCCAGGCGGGCCGGGTCGTCGACCACCTCGACCGTGGCCACCTCGGCCCGCATGGAGCGCTTGGCGTCGGACTTGGCTTTGCGGACCTCGCCCAGGACGGCCCCCGCCACCTCCAGGACCAACGGGTCGGCCGGGCCGGCGGCGGCCCGCAGGGGTGCGGCCTCGGGCCACGGGGCCCGGTGGACCGAGCCCTCCTGCCACCACGACCAGACCTCCTCGGTGGCGTACGGCAGGACGGGGGCGAACAGCCGGAGCAGGACCGACAGGGCCAGCTCCAGGGTGGCCCGGGCCGACGCCGCTCCCGCGTCGTCGGGGTCCTCGCCGTAGGCCCGGGTCTTGACCAGCTCCAGGTAGTCGTCGCAGAACGACCAGAAGAACGTCTCGGTGCGCTGCAGGGCCCGGGCGTAGTCGTAGCCGTCGAAGGCCCGGGTGGCCTCGTCCACCAGGTCGGCCAGGGCGGCCAGGACCGAGCGGTCGAGGGCCTCGGTGGGAGTGGCGCCGTCCGGGGCCGGCCCCAGGTTCAGGGCGAAGCGGCTGGCGTTGAGGATCTTGATGGCCAGGCGGCGACCGACCTTCATCTGCCCGGGGTCGAAGGCGGTGTCGGTGCCGGGCCGGCCGCTGGCCGACCAGTAGCGCACGGCGTCGGAGCCGTGCTGCTGGAGCAGGTCCAGGGGGACCACCACGTTGCCCTTGGACTTCGACATCTTCTTGCGGTCGGGGTCCAGGATCCAGCCCGACAGGGCGGCGTTGCGCCACGGGGGGGTGTCGGTCTCGAAGTGGGCCCGGACGACGGTGGAGAACAGCCAGGTGCGGATGATGTCGTGGGCCTGGGGGCGCAGGTCCATGGGGTAGGTGCGGGCGAAGAGGTCGGGGTCGTCCTCCCAGCCGCAGGCCAGCAGGGGCGTGAGCGACGACGTGGCCCACGTGTCGAAGATGTCGGGGTCGCCGGTGAACCCGCCGGGCTGGTCGCGCTGGTCGTCGGTGTAGCCGGGCGGGACGTGCGACTGCGGGTCGATGGGGAGGGCGTCGTCGTCGGGGACGAGCGGGTCGTCGTGCTGGGGGGCGCCGCCGGCGTCGAGCCGGTACCAGAGGGGGACGGGCACGCCGAAGAAGCGCTGCCGGGAGACCAGCCAGTCGCCGTTGAGGCCCTCGACCCAGTTCTCGTACCGGTGTCGCATGTACTCGGGGTGCCAGGCCAGGTCGCGGCCCCGGGCCACCAGCGCGTCGCGCAGCTCCGGGGAGCGGCCGCCGTTGCGGATGTACCACTGCCGGGTGGTGACGATCTCCAGCGGCTTGTCGCCCTTCTCGTAGAACTTCACCGGGTGGGTGACCTTCTCGGGCTCGCCCTGGAGGGCGTCGGCCTCTCGCAGCAGCTCGACCATGACCTGCTGGGCGCCGCCGCTGGCCTTGCCGGCGAAGCGGCCGTAGGCCTCCCGGGCGCCGTCGGCCTCCAGCCACGCCGGCGGCTCGAAGGCGAAGCGCCCGTCCTTGCCGATGACGGCGCGGGTCGGCAGGTCGAGCTCGCGCCACCAGGTCACGTCGGTGGTGTCGCCGAAGGTGCAGATCATCGCGATGCCGGTGCCCTTGTCCGGCTGGGCCAGGGCGTGGGCCCGGATGGGGACCTCGACGCCGAAGACGGGCGTGGTCACCGTCCGGTCGAACAGCGGTTGGTAGCGCTCGTCGTCGGGGTGGGCGACCAGGGCGACGCAGCTCACCAGCAGCTCGGGCCGGGTGGTGGAGATGACGACCTCGCCCTCCCCGTCGGACCGTTGGAAGGCGATGTCGTGGTAGGCGGCCGGGCGCTCCCGGTCCTCCAGCTCGGCCTGGGCCACCGCCGTCTGGAACGTCGTGTCCCAGAGGCTGGGCGCCTCCTGGGAGTAGGCCTCGCCCCGGGCCAGGTTGCGCAGGAAGGCCCGCTGGCTGATCCGCTGGGTGCCCTCGCCGACCGTCGTGTACTGAAGCGACCAGTCGACGCTCAGGCCCACCAGGCGGAACAGCTGCTCGAAGACCTTCTCGTCCTCGGCCGTGAGGTCGTGGCACAGGGCGATGAAGTTGCGGCGGCTGATGGCCACGAAGTCCTGCCGCTTCTTGGCCGCCTCGGCCGGGGGGGTGAAGTCGGGGTCGTAGGCGACGGTGGGGTCGCAGGTGACCCCGTAGTAGTTCTCGACCCGGCGCTCGGTGGGCAGGCCGTTGTCGTCCCAGCCCATGGGGTAGAAGACGTCCTTGCCCCGCATGCGCTGGTACCGGGCCACCGCGTCGGTGTGCGTGTAGCTGAAGATGTGGCCGACGTGGAGCGAACCCGACGCCGTCGGCGGCGGGGTGTCGATGGAGTACACCTCGTCCCGGGGCCGGTCGCCGGCGAAGCGGTAGGTCCCGTCCTCCTCCCACCGCTGGCTCCAACGGGCCTCCAGCCCCTCCAGGGCGGGCTTGTCGGGGACGGCGCGCCCGGGTCGGGGCGTCGGCTCGGCGGCAGCAGGCATCCGCCAAACGTACCGACCGCTCCGAACCCCCTCCGAACCGGTTGCCGGTGGGTGCCGGTCCGCGGCGGGCGGTGGTGGCGGGATGGGCCATGATCGGGGGATGGCTGCTGAGGGGACGCCCCCGCCGGGGTTGGAGGAGATCCGCCTCCACGACACCCGGACCCGCCAGGTGCGCCCCTTCGTGCCCCTGGTCGAGGGCCGGGTGGGCATCTACACCTGCGGGCCCACCGTCTACGCCCCCCAGACCCTGGGCAACATGCGACCCCAGCTCTACCCCGACCTGCTGCGCCGGGTGCTGGCGGCCGCCGGCCACCAGGTCACCTACGTCACCAACATCACCGACGTGGGCCACCTGGTGTCCGACGCCGATGAGGGCGAGGACAAGCTGGAGCGGGCCGCCGCCGCCTCGGGGGAGACCGCGGCTGAGATCGCCGCCCGCTACACCGAGCAGTGGGCCACCGACCGGCGCCGCCTGGGCTGCCTGGAGCCCGACGTGGTGCCCCGGGCCGCCGACCACATCCCCCAGCAGGTCGCCATGGTGCAGGCCCTGGAGGCGGCCGGCCACACCTACGTCATCGACGACGGGGTCTACTTCGACACCTCCACCTTCCCCCGCTACGCCGAGTTCGCCGGCCTCCGCCTGGACGACCTGGAGGCCACTGGGCGCATCGACGCCATCGAGGCCAAGCACCACCCGGCCGACTTCGCCCTCTGGAAGCTGACCCCGCCGGGCGTGCGGCGCCAGCAGGAGTGGGATTCGCCCTGGGGGCGGGGCTTCCCGGGCTGGCACATCGAGTGCTCGGCCATGGCCACCGAGTACCTGGGCACCCGCTTCGACATCCACACCGGCGGCATCGACCACGTGCGGGTCCACCACACCAACGAGGTGGCCCAGAGCGAGTGCGCTCTCGGGGTGCACCCCTGGGTCGGCACCTGGCTCCACAACGAGTTCCTCGACCTGGGGGGAGAGAAGGTCTCCAAGTCCAAGGGCCACGTGCTGGTGGTCGACTCGCTGGTGGAGCGGGGCATCGACCCGCTGGCCTACCGCTACTTCTTCCTCCAGGCCCACTACCGCCAGAAGCAGGCCTTCTCCTTCGAGGCGGTGGAGGCAGCCGGGACCGCCCTGCGTCGTCTGGTGGGCCACGCGGTGGCGGCCCGGGAGGCCGGGGGCGAGACGGACCCGGCCCGGATCGAGCCGTACCGCCGCCGGTTCTGGGCCGCCCTGGCCGACGACCTGAACGCCCCCCAGGCCCTGGCCGTGGTGTGGGAGGCGATCCGCTCGGACGACCTGGGACCGGCCGACCTGTGGGCCTTCCTGGTCGACGCTGACCGGGCCCTGGGCTTCGGCCTGGCCGAGGCCGCCGCCCCCGGGGCCGACACCGGGTCCGATCCCCGCATCGACGCCCTGGTGGCCGAGCGGGCCGCAGCCCGGACGGCCCGGGACTTCGCCACCTCGGACCGCATCCGCGACGAGCTGGCCGCCGAGGGCGTCGAGGTGGTCGACACCCCGACCGGCGCCACCTGGCGCCGTCGCTGACCCCTCGCCGTCCCCTCCTGCCCGTGGCGCCCCCGTCGGGTGCGTTCGCGCCTCGGCGCCGCCGCGGGAGCGACGGCGCCGAGGTGGTCCGGGGGGATCCGGGATCTAGGGGACGAGGCCGCCGCCGGGGCAGGGGCCCGACTGCCCACCGGGGGTCGGCGGGTGCGGTCGGGACGGACGGCCGGTGGGAGGTTCGCCTTCCCCCGGGCGCCTCCTGCCAATCCGTTCGGCGTTCCACGGCCCGGTTCGGTCGAGGCCGGCCGGGCAGAGCGCGGCTGGCGCCTCGGTCCGTGGGAGCCCTAGCCTCGGTTACCGAGCGGTAACATCCGCCGTCTCGCCACCCCACCCCGGGAGGGGCCCGATGTCCGAGTTCTCCCTCGCCCTCAACGAGGACCAGCTCCAGCTCCAGAAGTGGATCCACGACTTCGCCGAGGGCGTCGTGCGCCCGGCAGCCGAGGAGTGGGACGAGCGGGAGGAGTTCCCGTGGCCCATCGTGGAGGAGGCGGCCAAGATCGGCCTCTACGGCTTCGACTTCATGGCCCAGGCCATGATGGGCGACCCCACCGGGCTGACCATGCCGGTGGCCCTGGAGGAGCTGTTCTGGGGGGACGCCGGCATCGGCCTGTCCATCTTCGGCACCGGCCTGGCCGCGGCGGGCATCGCCGGCAACGGCACGCCCGAGCAGCTGGTCGAGTGGGTGCCCCAGTGCTACGGCACCCCGGAGAAGATCGCCCTGGGGGCGTTCTGCGTGTCCGAGCCCGACGCCGGGTCCGACGTGTCGTCGCTGCGGACCCGGGCCGTCTACGACGAGGCCAAGGACGAGTGGGTGCTGAACGGCACCAAGGCGTGGATCACCAACGGCGGCATCGCCGACATCCACGTGGTGGTGGCGGCCGTCGACCCCGAGCTCAAGGGCCGGGGCCAGGCCAGCTTCATCGTGCCGCCCAACACGCCCGGCCTCTCCCAGGGCCAGAAGTACAAGAAGCTCGGCATCAAGGCCAGCCACACCGCCGAGGTCGTGCTGGAGGACGTGCGGGTGCCCGGCCACTGCCTCCTCGGGGGCAAGGAGAAGCTGGACGAGAAGCTGGCCCGGGCCCGCGAGGCCAAGGCCAACCCGCAGAAGGCCGCCGGGTCGGGCAAGCAGCCGGCCATGGCCACCTTCGAGGCCACCCGCCCGGCGGTGGGGGCCCAGGCCATCGGCATCGCCCGGGCGGCGTACGAGTACTCGCTGCAGTACGCCCAGGAGCGCAGGGCCTTCGGCAAGGCCATCATCGAGAACCAGGCCATCGCCTTCATGCTGGCCGACATGATCACCGAGATCGACGCCGCCCGGCTGTTGGTGTGGCGGGCGGCGTGGCTGTCCCGCAACGGCACCTACGTCAACGCCGAAGGCAGCCAGTCCAAGCTGAAGGCCGGTCGGGTGGCGGTGTGGGCCACCGAGCGGGCCATCCAGATCCTGGGCGGCTACGGCTACGTCCGCGAGTACCCCGTGGAGCGCTGGCACCGCGACGCCAAGATCTACGACATCTTCGAGGGCACCGAGCAGATCCAGCAGCTCGTCATCGCCCGAGCCATCAGCGGCCTGAGGATCGAATAGTCGGTCTCGCCTCCGGCCTGGGTTCCTACGCCGGTGGGGTCGGATGGAGGATGTTCCGACCGCAGAGAATGGAAGGGCTGGGGTACAGCTTCCTCAGGCCCCTCGACCGACCTCTGGGAGGGCTCCTCCCAGCAATGCGAGGCGGCGAGCAGATGTTTGGCGGCCGCTAGGAGCTCGTCACGCGCCGCCTGCCAGGTGGCGCGGTCCACGAAGGCAGGCCGTCCCGGGGTCGGCCAAGGGTGCTGAACCTCAACCTGGTGACCCTGGACGGCCTGCGGGACGAACTAGACGCCGCGGTGCACGAACGGTCGCCACCAGATGCAAGCTGAACCGGCGGTGGCTGAACTGCTGAGGCCAAATGGTCGGCCGGCAGTGCCGCTAGATCCACTGACCATCCGACCTGCGAGGCGCACGGTGCCCTGGGCCTACGACCGCCGCCATGTTCTGAGCCACCTCCCGCAGCGCTCGGCCCGCCTCGTTCCGACCCGAGGTCGACGTCGAGGGCGAGACCACCCGGGTCCTGGTCGAGCAGGTCGGTGCGGTGGACGTGGCTCGGCTCGGTGCCCTGGTCGGACACCTCGGCCGGGAAGAGCTGTGGGGCATCGACGATGCCTTGACCACCGTCCTCGGGCTTCGCTGACCGGCGGGCCCAGCGTCGGGTCAAGGGTGTCGGAGGCCCGCTCGGCACAGCACCGGTGCCGCCAGGGGGACGAGGGCCGGTCCGCCAGAGGCGGCTCGGCGGACCTCGGCCCCTCGTTCAGTCGACGGCGGTGGGGGCGGGCTCCATGACGCCGGCGTCGATGACCTCGCCGGCCGCGGCGTCGGCGGCGGTGGCGCCGGGCACCGGGTGGGCCGGGGCGGTGGCCCCCCGGGGGAGCAGGAACCAGGCGGCCACCGCGGCCGAGAACACCACCACCGCGCCCACGGTGGCGGCCAGGCCCAGTCCGTCCACGAAGGCCTGCTGGCCGGCGGCCTGCAGGGCCTGGCCCGGGGCCCCGCCCAGCTGCCGGGCCACCTCGAGGGCCCCGGTCAGGCCCGACTCGGCCACACCGCGGGCCTGCTCGGGCAGGCCGGTGAGGGCGGGGCTCAGGCTGGAGGTGAACCGGGACGTCACCAGCGAACCCAGGATGGCCACGCCCAGGGCGCCGCCCAGCTCCCGGGTGGTGTCGTTCATGGCCGAGCCCACGCCGGCCTTGCCCAGCGGTACCGCCGACATGATGAGCGTGGTCAGCGGGGTCATGGTCATGGACATGCCGAAGGCCAGGGGCAGGATCGACGTGTAGACCACCCAGATCGAGCTGCCCACCGTCACCTGGGAGAAGATGGCCAGCCCCAGGGCGGTGAAGCTGAGGCCCACGGGCACCACCCGGGCGGCGCCGAAGCGCTGCACCAGCTTGGGCACCTGGGGGGCCACCGACATGATCACCGCGGCCATGGGCAGCTGCAGCAGGCCCGACTGGAGCGGGGAGTAGCCCAGCACCAGCTGGAAGTACTGGGCCACCAGGAAGAACGTGCCGAACATGGCGAAGAAGGTGAGCGACATGCCGGCCGAGGCCACGCTGAAGCGCCGATCACGGAACAGGCGCAGGTCGAGCATCGGGTAGCGGGCCCGCAACTCCCACGCCCCGAACAGGCCCAGGGCCAGGAAGGCGCCGCCGAAGATCAGGGCGCTGGTCGTCGAGGTCCAACCGTGGTGCGGTCCCTCGATGATCCCGTAGACCAGGAGGCCGAGGCCGACGATGGAGAGGCCGGCGCCCAGGAAGTCGAGGGGCTGGTCGTCGGGGTCCTTGGACCGGGGGACCAGGATGGCCCCGGCCACCAGGGCGATGGTGATGACGGGCACGTTGATGAGGAAGACCGAGCCCCACCAGAAGTGCTCGATGAGCCAGCCCGAGGCGATGGGCCCGATGGCGGCACCGCCGCCGGAGATGCCGGCCCAGATGCCGATGGCCTTGGGGCGCTCGTGGGCCGGGAAGACGTTGGTGAGGATCGACAGCGTCGACGGCATGACGAAGGCGGCGGCGATGCCCATGACGGCCCGGGCCCCGATGAGGGTGGCCGCGCTGTCGGACAGGCTGGCCAGCGCCGCCCCCAGCAGGAACACCAGGAGCCCGGCCTGCAAGGCGCCCTTGCGGCCGAAGCGGTCGCCGATGGTGCCGGCGGTGAACAGGAGGCCGGCGAAGACCAGGGCGTAGGCGTCGACCATCCACTGCAGGGCACTGGTGGAGGCGTCGAGCTCGCGGGCCAGCGTCGGGAGGGCGACGTTGAGGCTGGTGTTGCCGATGATGACGATCAGCAGGCTGGTGCACAGCACCGCCAGGATCTTCCAGCGCCGCTCGTAGATGTCGGGGTCGATGCCGTGGTCATCGGCCGTCGCCGCGTCGGTGGTCTGCACGTTGTCTCCTCACGGCCGCACCCGTCGTTGGGTTTCGCTACGGCGGCGTCTCTGAACTGTAGAGGGCCAACGGGCGCCGGCACTCCGGCAATTCCGGCTTTTGGGCGTGACTCTTGCCACGGTGTGGAGGGCATGAGGGGGAACCCATGCGACTTTCGCTACGGTTCGACGCATGGCTCGCCCGCGTAGCGAAGAGGCCCATCGGGCGGCGCTGGACGCCACCCTCGAGCTCCTGCTGGAGGCCGGCGTCGAAGGGGTCACCGTCGAGGAGGTGGCGGCCCGCTCCGGGGTGGCCAAGTCCACCCTCTACCGGCACTTCACCACCCGCGAGAACCTGATCGCCCAGGCCGCCCGGTGCTGCGTGGTCGAGCACCCCACGCCGGACACCGGCTCCCTGGCCGGCGACCTGCGCTACCTGTTCGGCCGCTTCTCCGAGAGCGAGGGCGAGAAGCGCCTGACCGACCTCATGCCCCTGCTCATCGACGCGGCCAAGCGCGACCCGGGCCTGGAGGAGCTGGTGACCTCGGTGCTGGCCGAGCGCAAGCGGCCCATCCGCACCGTGCTCCAGCTGGCCCAGCTCCGGGGCGAGGTCAGCCCCGACCTCGACCTCGACACCGCCCTGGCCATGGTTATCGGCCCCTTCAGCTACCGCCGCCTGGTCGAGCGTCGCGAGGCCACCCCCGAGTTCATCGAGGCCGTCCTCACCGGCGCCATCGCCGCCCTCCGCGCCACCGCCGCCCTCCCCGACGCCGCGTCCCGGGCCTGAGGTAGGGCCGCCTGGGTCTCAGCCTCCTCGGCTCGGCGGCGAACAGGGCCCGGTGGTCGTGGCAGGACCCTTCGTCGGAGGGGTGGGCTGGAGCGGTTGGTGATGGGAATGTGGGCGCCGGGTTGGTTTCGCGCATGTTCAGCAAGGTTTCGTCTGACAGGGTGGCTGGTGGCACCTGGGCGCTCGTATGCGCCTGTTTCGGCCTTGTTGTCTTTCTGTTCACCAATAGGGGGGTTTCCTCAGCATGTTGTTCCGACGGTTGCCATCAGAGATGGCGGTGGGGTCCGCGTCGACTGATGACTTCGCTTTTGCCCCCCCCCCCCAAAGTCACCAGCGGGTCGTAGAGGTCGCCTAGGCGCTCACGCAGAGCGTCGCCAACCGTCGGTCGGACGGTTGGTGCGAACGACCAGGACGGCCGCAGCAGTGGTGGCGGGGGTGCTGGCCCTGGTGCTGATGCCCCTCGCCACGCCGACCGCCTCCGCAGCCCCCAGCGGCTCCGGAACGCCGCGGGCGGCCAAGTCGTTCACGCTGTCCATGGTCGAGGGCGAGGGCACCCTGACCCTGCGGGGCGGCGAGCCCCGCCAGCTGGAGAACCCCACCAGCGTCTCCGGCACCGTCGACGCCGCCGACCCCGAGGCCCTCGACACGGGCACCGGAGCGGTCACCAACGGTTCCTTCACGACGCCCGAGATGCACATCCAGCAGCGGCTCACCGCGCCACCCGATCCGGTGACGGCGACGGTCTACATCGACGCCACCTTCACCCAGGTGACGCCGGGCAACCTCACCGGCACGGTCGACGCTGAGGGGACCGTCACGCTGTCGACCGCGCTGCGCGTCGACCTGCACGTCGAGGTGGGCCGCAACCCCACCCTGATCACCACCGACTGCTCCAGCTCCCCGGTCAACCTGACGCTCGGCTCGCCGGACGGACAGCCGTGGAACCCCGAGACGGGTCAGGTCACGCTGTCGAACGGCAACTTCACGATCCCCGAGTTCGGCAACTGCGAGGCGAACGTCCAGGGCGCCATCAACGAGCAGCTGGCCGGCCCCGGCCACGCCATCTCGCTCGCCCTCGAGGGCGACCTCCCGCTGCCCGAGAACGAGCGCGAGAAGACCATCACCGACCTCGTCGTGACGCCCGAGGGCGGCACCCGCGTGGGCCAGGACGTGACGCTGGCCGCCACCGTCGCCCCCGGTCCCGACGTCACCGTCGACGACGACCCGACCGGCATCGTCGAGTTCCGCGACGGCGCCCAGGTGCTCGACACCATCCCCTTGGAGGCCGACGGCACCGCCGAGCTGGTCACCGACCGCCTCGGAGCCGGCACCCTCTCACTGACCGCCCGCTACCTGGGCGACCCCGTCTTCGGGCGCAGCGGCTCCGATCCCGTGACCCACGTCGTCTCGGCCAACCCGGCCCTGACCTGGGACCTGCCGTCGACGGTGGAGCTGTTCGGGGCACCGACGGACTTCACCGTCGAGGCCACCAACACCGGCCTGGGCCGACTGCTCGCGAACACCCGCCTGGACGTCACCCTTCAGCGGGCCCAGGGCACCCAGAACATCGCTCCGGTGGGGACGGACCCTCGCATCGTCCTCGAGCAGGTCGACGGCGACACGGTCACGCCCATCCCGCTGACCGTGGCGGGCACCGGCTCGAACCAGACGCTCACCTGGTCCATCGGCGCCGGCACCGGTGTGCCCCTCGCCCCCGGGACCACCCTCGAGGAGATGCTGCGGCTGACCTTCCCGAACGTGGGCACCGCGTCGCCCACCGCCTGCGGCAACACCAACCGCCTGTGCCCCGGCCCGTTGAAGGTCACGTTCGCCATCCAGCTGGTCGACCCCGGCACGGGCGCGATCACCGACACCGTCGCCTCCGAGACCGGACAGACCGTGATGGTCGAGGCCGCCCGACGCGTCGCCACCATCGCCGCGGGCAACGTCGGCATCCCCCCGGTCGTCCCGCCCATCCCGGCCATCTCCCCCCACACCGTGCGGGCCGGCAACAACATCTCCCTCAACGCCTTGTTCGTGGGCCCGAACGTGGGCGGGGTGGGCCCGACCGGGACGATGAGCTTCAGCATCGACGGCACGCCAGTCGGCGTGCTGCCCCCCCAGGCGGGGCTGTCGGCCGGCTACCAGCTGTCGGTGGCGTGCTGCAGCAACCCCAACTACTCGGTTCCCGTGCCGCGGAACATCCCGGCGGGCGCCCACACCCTCGAGCTGCGCTACTCGGGGAACGACATGTTCCTCCCGGCCATCAACAGCTTCACCTTCCAGGTGGCGCCCTCGTTGGGCCCGATCTACGAGTGCGAGCGCACCCTGCTCGGGGTCAGCTACGTGGGCCGGGCCAACGTGGTCGTCCAAGGCTCGCTCCCGGCCACCGTGGCCGCGGGTGACACCGTCCCGGTCAGCCACCCCACCCTGCGGATGCTGCTCGACCGCGGGCCCAGCGTGACCAACGCCCTGAACGAGGTGGTCAGCGAGTACACCGGCATCGAGGTCGTCTACAACGTCGACGGCACCAGCACCTCGACGGGAGCCACCCGCACCAACAACACTCGCATGACCGCGGCGGGCGACCCGGACCAGGTGATCGAGCTCCCGGGCCTGGCCATGGCCGTCACCATCGACGGCGACCCCGGTGAGGTCGTCCCCGTGACCATCGAGGAGTTCCGGATCACGTTCGATGGCATCGGGGCCGCGCTGACCTGCAAGCCCCTGGGCGACACGGCCCTCGTCGACACCGTGACCGTCGCCGGCACCACCCTGTCGGTCACCCCTGGCGGCCCGGTGCGCAGCGGGGCCGCGGTGACCCTCGAGGCCGCGGCGGCGCCCTTCTCGGGTGGCGTGGTCGAGTTCCGTGACGGGACCGACACCATCGGGGTCGTCCCGGTGAACGCCGAGGGCGAAGCCACCATGGTCACCACGGCGCTGGCCGCCGGTGAGCGGTCGTTGACCGCCCGCTACTTCGGTGGCTTCGCCGTCCCGTCCACCACCTCTGATGTGGTGGCTCTGACGGTCGTGCCCATCGACTGCGCGCCGTTCGTCGGGGCGGGCAACGGCAACGTGGTGCGCCTGGTGTACATGGATCTGCTCCACCGCTGCCCCGACCAGGCCGGCTTCGACCACTGGAAGGCCCGACTCGACACGGGCACGCCGCGCGCCGTCTTCGCCCGCGCCATCTCCAGTTCGGCCGAGGCCCGCGGGGTCATCGTGGATGACGCCTACGAGATGATGCTGGGTCGCCAACCCGATGTTCCGGGCCGGGCCTACTGGGTGCAGTGGTTGGGGGAGAACGGCCGGTATGACGCGCTGGTCGCCAGCCTCGGCGGGTCGGAGGAGTTCTGGCGGCTCGCCGGGAGCACCGACGAGGGCTTCGTCGAGCGGGTGTACCAGCGGATCCTGCTGCGGGCCGCGGACCCCGACGGCCTCGCCTACTGGGTGGGTCGTCTCGAGGGTGGCATGGCGCGTCGGGCTCTGGTGAGTCGCTTGGTGAACCTGGATGAGCCGTTGGGTCGCCTGGTGGACGATTCCTACGCCGAGATCTTGGACGGGGTGCCGACCAGCGCGGAGCGTTCGGAGGGGATCGCCTACCTGCGCGCCACCGGGAGCCGGTCTGGCCTCCACGCCCGGTTGATCGGCAGCCAGGCGTTCCAGGACCGCGCTCAGGGGCTTCCCAACTTCGATTGACGCCAGCTCTGCTGATCGGGTCCGCCTCCCTGAGGCGGTCCCGATCAGCGTTCGGTGCACCGGCCTGTCGTGCGGGTGCACCGGTTGAGCCCGGGTTGCTCTTCCTGCCGGGAGCGAACCGATCAGGCTCACAGCTCGACCGCCCGCACCCGTCCCCCCGGGTGCGGGCGGTCGCGGTTCTGCCCCATGCCATCGGTCCGTTCGGACCTGTGCCACGCTCGGGGTGTGGCCGAGGTCTCCGATCCCGACGACGACCGCCAGCGAGCGGAGGTGCCGGCGGCCACCGGGGCCGGGCCGGGCACCAGCCGGCGAGCGGTGCTGGCCGGGGGGTTGGCCGGGGCCGGGGTGGCCGCGGCGGTGGGGTTGGCCCTGGGGCGCGACGGGGAGACGGAGAGGCCGGCGCCGTTGCCGGCGGGCACGCCGCCCGGGGGGTGGCGGGACGCCAGCCGGGACCACGGGGCCCGGGGCACCGGCGAGGGCGACGACCGGGCCGCCCTGCAGGACGCCATCGACGGCGCCGCCAGCGGGGGGACGGGACGGGCCCGGGGCGGCGTGGTCCACCTGGGGCCCGGCGTCTACCCCATCAGCGGGAGCCTGCACCTGCGCACCGGCGTGACGCTGTGGGGGGCGGGGCCGGCCACCGTGATCCGGCTCCTGCCCGGGCCTGACGAGCCGGCCATCGTCATCGAGAGCGACGCCGACGGCACCCCCGTCTCCTACGCCGCGGTGCGCAGCCTGACCCTGGACGGCTCCACCGGTGACCAGAGCAAGGGCCGCCACGGCATCGCCATCCGCAGCGACAACAGCGGGTCGCGCACGCCCTACACCGGCAGCGACTCCTTCCCCCTGGTGGCCGACGTGTGGGTCGTCTACTTCGGGGGCCACGGCCTGGCCATCGGCGTCGACCCCGAGGGGGGCACGGCCAACGTGCGGGGCGCCCGCGGCGATCGGGTCACCGTGTTCGAGTGCGCCAAGGCGGCCGAGGGCGGCGACCGGGCCGGCATCTTCGTGGCCGGCTCCGACGGGTCGTTCGTGGCCTGCGACGTGGCCGGGTGCGGGGGCCCGGGCTTCGACGTGGTCCGGGCCAACAACCGCTTCGACGGGTGCAAGGCCTACTTCAACCGGACCGAGTTCCGCATCACCGGCTCACGCAACCAGCTGGCCAACTGCCAGGCCCAGGACGGCTTCGGCGACGGCTTCGTCCTGGGCGACGGGGGGGAGCCGGTCCGAGGCCTGTCCCTGGCCGGGTGCCAGGCCGACTCCAACGCCGGGGCCGGCTTCCGCCTGGACAGCGTGGAGGCCTCGTCGCTCAGCGGCCTCACGTCGTTCGTGCGGGAGGGCGTCGAGCCCGGCGGCCCCGGGGTGGTCATGGCCGGCACCAGCCGGTGCCTGGTGTCGGGGACGGTGGACGGCTTCCCCACTGCGGTCGAGGGCCGCAACGCCGACGGCACCACCCACCTGGTGACCTGATCGCAGTCGGACACGTCCGCCCTGCCCCGCCGGTGGACGCTCACCGTCTCTCGCCCGACCGGGCGAGGGGGACGCGAGAAGGCCGGGCCCCGAGGGGCCCGGCCTCCTGTTCGCTGATCGGCCCACCCTCACGACGGGTCGGGCCGGGGGATCAGCTCGCCGGCATCAGCACCGTGTCGATGAGGTGCACGGTGGCGTTGGCGGTGGCCACGTTGCCGCACACCACGGTGGCGTCGCCGTTGATGGTGAAGGTGTCGCCCTCGCCCTCGATGGTGTCGGTGGCGCCGTTGAGGGCGGTGACCTCGCCGGCGGCGATCAGCTCGTCGATGTCCATCTTCCCCTCCACCACGTGCATCTGGAGGACGTCGGTCAGGGTGTCCATCTGCTCCGGGTCGGTGGTCAGGCTCTCGACCGTGCCCTCGGGCAGGGCCTCGAAGGCCGAGTTGATGGGGGCGAAGATGGTGTACTCGGCCGAGGTGTCGTTGAGGGCGTCGCCCAGATCGGCGGCGGTCACCGCGGCGACGAGGGTGGAGAGCAGGGGGTTGTTGCTGGCCGCGGTGGCGGCCGGGTCCTGGGCCATGCCGGCGCTGCTGCCGTCACCGTCGGCGGGGATCTCCGAGCAGGCAGCGCCCACCGGCTCGGCCACGTCGCCGCTCATGTCGTCACCGGACATGTCGTCGCCGGCCGTGGTCTCGGAGCCGGAGTCGCCAGCGGTGGTGGCGGCGTCGTCGGACTGCTCGGTGGTGTCGCCGGCGCTGGTGTCGTCGCCACCGTCGTCACCGCAGGCCGCGGCGACCAGGGACAGGCAGGCCAGCAGGGCCAGGAGGGAGAGCAAGGGCTTCTTGGTACGCATGGGGAGGGGTTCCTCTCGAGGGTGGGGGGCGACCTCTGGTCACATCCGGCGTCCCCGTCGGGGGGCGCTGGGGTGGGTTCGGGGCTCGACACGCCGCGGATGGGTCCGGGGCGGATGTCGGGGCTCGACGCCTCAGTCCCCGATGGTCATGCGGACCTTGTGCCACCCCGTGGCCCCGCTGGGCAGGGGGGCGCGGCGCTCCTCCGGCTGGGTCTCGCCGCGGCCGTCGGTGGCCCGCACCTCCAGGGTGTGGCCCCCAGGAGGGGCGTCGTCCCAGCGGTGGGTCCACTGCCGCCAGGTGTCCTTGTTCAGCTCGTCGGACAGCTCCACCTCGATCCACTCCTCGCCGTCGATGCGCAGCTCCACCTTCTCGATGCCCCGGGTCTGGGCCCAGGCCACGCCGCCGATCATGAGGGTGCCGGCCGGGTACGTCTTCAGGCTGCGGGGGGTGTCGATGCGGCTCATGGTGCGGATGGGGGCCTGCTCGGCGTAGCCCCGGGGCACCCAGTAGCTGTCGAAGGCGTCGAAGGTGGTCAGCTCCACCTCGACCAGCCACTTCACCGCCGAGAGGTAGCCGTAGATGCCCGGGGTGACCAGCCGCACCGGGTAGCCGTGGCTGAGGGGGAGGGGTTCGCCGTTCATGCCCACGGCCACGATGCAGTCGCGGTCGTACGCCGCCTCCAGGGGGAAGCCGCCGGTGTAGCGGTCCTGGGAGCGGCCCACGATCTGGTCGGCGCCGGCCCGCACCCCGGCCTCGTCCAGCAGGTCGCGCAGGGGGAAGCCCAGCCACCGGGCGTTGCCCACCAACTTGTCGCCGATCTGGTTGGAGATGCAGGTGAGGGTGATGTCGTACTCCTGGAGCTCGCGTCCCACCAGCTCCTCCCAGGTGATGTCCAGCTCGTCGTCGACCATGCCCGTCACCTTCAACCGGTAGCTGTCGGTGGTCAGCTGCGGGATCCGCAGGGCGGTGTCGATCCGGTAGAAGTCGCGGTTGGGGGTGATGAACGGGGCCACGCCCTCGGGGTTCGGGGCCACCGCCCGGGTCACCGGGGCGAGCGGGTCGGCCGGGCGGGGCAGGGTGAGAGCGGCACGATCGGCGGCGGCCGAGCTCCGGCCCTGGAGGCGGCGGCCGGCGGCGGCGGCCGCCCCGGCCAGGACCACGGTGGTCCCCGCCCCGATCAGGAACCGGCGCCGGGGCGGGAGCTCGTCCGGCGGGCGGACGCCGGGCTCGCCGGCCACCAGCACGCCGGTGACGGCCGGGGCGCGGTCCGGGTCGTCGGCCCCACCGCCGGGGCCCGGGAGGATGGGCCCGGTGTCGGTGGTGGACGGCGCCGCCCCGGCCTCCCCTGCCGTGGCCTCGACGCCGGCCCGGGGGGGCAGGGCCGGAGGGCACAGCACGGCGATCACGCCCACCGCCGCCATCGCCCCCAGCAGCGATGGCCACACCGCCAGGACCAGGGAGATGGCCTCCTGGCGGCGGGTGGCCAGGACGCCGAGCAGGGCCACCGCAGCCACGATGCCGGCCGCCATCTTGGGGAGGCGCCGGGCCAGAGGGCCCAGGGCCATGCCCAGGAGGAGGAGCAGGACCAGCGTGCCGATGATCAGGGCCGGCTTGTCGTTGGTGCCGAAGGTGTCGATGGCGAAGTCCTTCATGGGCTTCGGGGCCCGGTCGATCACCTCGCCCCCCACGGCCACCACCGGCGACCCGGCCGAGGTGACGATCCCGCCCACCAGCTCGCCCACCGCCACCCCGGACGCCGCGGCCAGCAGGCCGGCCAGCACGGCCCGCCCGGTGCCCGGCGAGGGGCGGAGCCGGGCCAGGCGGGGGTGGGCGGGGTCGGGGCGCGGAGAGGTCACGTCCGGGGTTCGTGGCCGCCGGCCCGGCGGACTGGCCGTGTCGACCGTCGGCTAGCGCAGGCGCCAGGGGCGGGGGGCGGCCCCGGTGGCCAGGGTGGCCACCCGGACGGCGGCCTCGGCCTCGGCCTCGGGCGACCGGTGGCGGTTGGCCACCGCCCAGGCCGTGGCCCACAGGGCCCACACCTCGTCCAGGCCCTGGTCCCGGGCCACCTCGGTGAGGGGAGCGCCGTAGGCCGTGTCGAAGGCGGCCCGGTCCGAGGGGGGCCGCCCGTACCAGCGGGTGCCGGCGACGGTGGGGGCGGCGTCGTAGGCCCGCGGCCCCCAGCCGGCCAGCTCCAGGTCGATGGCCACCGGGCCGTCCCGGCCGACGATGGCGTTGCCGGCGTGCAGGTCGCCGTGGACGACGGCGCCGGCGCGCAGGTGGTCGGCTCCGGCTCCGGTGGTGGCGGCGTCGGCACCGCCCATCGCCTCGGCGGCGTCCCGCCAGACGTCCTCCAGGCGGGTGGCCTGGCTGCGGAGGACGGCCAGCTCGCCCTCGCCGGTGGCGCCCACCTCGACGGCCACGGCCACCTGGGCCAGGGCCGCGCCCACCGGGTCGCAGAGGGTGATGCCCCGGGGGTCGAGGCCGCTGGTCGAGCGGTGGAAGCGGGCGGCCAGGGCGCCGAGGGTGGCCGGGGCGACCTCGGCCGCGGGGTCGACGGGCGCCACCTCCCGCCACGCCGTCACGGCCCAGCCGTCGATCAGGGCCGGGCCGGCCAGGCACCGGGTGGCGGGGACCCCGGCGTCGGCCAACAGCCCGGCCATGGCCACCTCCCGGCGGGGTCCGTCCAGCCCGTCGGGGCCGGCCACGGTCAGCACCCGCGAGGCCGGGAAGCGCACCACGTGGCGGCTGGCCGCCCGGATCTCCTGAGCGTCCTCGGGGTCGAGGCCGAAGGTGGCGGCCAGCGCGTCGAGGCCCGGCGGGGGAGCGCCCGCAGGCACGCCGGCCGGGCCGTCGGCCGGGCCACCGTCGGGCGGGCCGGGGCTCACGTCAGGGGGCCGACCGGGAGCGGATCCAGTCCTCCACGATGCGGCCCAGCACCGGCAGGCTCACCGTCGACGAGCCGAGCACGGCGTCGTGGAAGCCCTTGATGTCGAAGGCGTCGCCCAGGGCCTCGGTGGCGTGCTGGCGCAGGCGCAGGATCTCCCGCTGCCCGATCTTGTAGCTCAGGGCCTGGCCGGGGATGGCCAGGTAGCGGTCGACCTCGACGGTGATCTCGTCGACGCCGACCGGCATGTGGGCGGCCATGAGGTCCACGGCCTGCTGGCGGGTCCAGCCCAGGGCGTGCATGCCGGTGTCGACCACCAGGCGGCAGGCCCGCCAGGCGTCGTTGACCAGCATCCCGATGCGGTCGAGGTCGCTGGCGTAGAGGCCCATCTCGTCGGCCAGCCGCTCGGTGTAGAGGGCCCAGCCCTCCACGAAGGCGGTGTGGCCGAAGCTGAAGCGCTGGAAGGCGGGCAGGTCCGACAGCTCCGAGGCGATGGCCAGCTGGAGGTGGTGGCCGGGGATGGCCTCGTGGTAGGCCACCGAGGCGGTGTCGAAGCGGTTGCGCTCGCCGGCGTCGTGGGTGTTCACGAAGTAGGCGCCGGAGCGGCTGCCGTCGGCCGCCGGGGGGAAGTAGTAGGCGGCGGGGGCGTCGGCGGCCAGCACCCCGGGCACGGCCTTCACCTCGCAGCGGTCCACGGGCAGGCGACCGAACCAGTCGCCCATGGCCGCCTCGGCCGCGGCCACGCATCGCCGGGCGTCGTCCAGGGGCTCGTCGGGGCGGTCCGGGTCGTAGCGCAGGGCCGGGTCGCTGCGGAGCCGTTCGAAGATCTCGGCCCGGTCGGTGGTGCCGAACAGGCGGTGGCCGACCTCGGCCGTCCGCTCGTCGACCTGGGCCAGCTCGTCCAGGCCCGTCTGGTGGACGGCCCCGGGGTCGAGGTCGAGTCCGGTGTTGGACCGGATGAGGAAGCGGTACAGCTCGTCGCCGCCCGGGAGGTGGCTCAGGCCCGAGGAGTCGTCGGGCCGGGCTGCCGGCAGCAGCTCGGTGCGCAGCACCTCGGCGTAGCGGGCGAAGGCGGGCCGCACCACGTCCTGGACCGCGGCCCGGAGGTCGGCCCGCCAGGCGTCCTCGCCGTCCCAGCCCTCCGGCCCGGGGAAGGTGGTGAAGGGGTCGCTCTCCAGGGGCGAGGCCAGGTAGCCGTCGACCTGGTTCAGGGCTCGGGTGACCACGATGCGGGGCGGGGTGCGGCCCGAGGCCAACCCGGCCCGGAAGCGCTCCACCGCCCCGTCGAGGAGCTGGTCGGTCTTGCGGTGGCGTTCCACCAGGTCGAGGGCGTTCTGGGGCTCGGGCGCGTTGACCTGGGGGGCGGCGGTCAGGAGCCCGGTGGCCACCCCGTCCATCTGGTCGTAGCGCAGCTCCACCGTGCGATGGGCGATGTGGCCCAGGGCGTCGTCCAGGGTCTCGATCAGGAGGTCGCGGGTGACCCGGTCGGGGAGGCCCATCTCGTCGGTGGGCAGCTCGGCCACCCGGGCCCGCAGGTCCTGCCACCGGGCCTCCAGCTCGCTCTCGGCGGTGACGCTGACGTCCTCGATCTCGGTGTCGAAGCGACGGTCCCCGAGGAACGTGGCGTAGCTGGGCGCGACCCGCATGAGGGCCTCCCAGTACTCGTCGGCGAGGGCCCGGAGGGTGGAGGCGGTGGCGTCCGGCATCGCCCCATCATGCCCCGGTCTCCGGGACCGTCCGCTCAGGCGCCGCGGATGCCCCGGAGGCCGGCCCAGGCCAGGTTGGCCACCCGGTGGGCGGTGGCATCCGGGTCCGGGTCGGGGACGGTGTCGGTGAGGGCGTGGCGGCTGGTCACCTCGGCGATGCCCACGATGCCCCGGGCCAACAGGAGCCGGTCGGGCTCGGACAGGCCCTCCACGTCGATCAGCGCGGCCACGGTGTGGGCGAAGGCATCCTCCACCCGTACCAGGGCGTCGGTCAGGTCCCGGTCGCGGCGGCTGTCGGCCATGAACAGCAGGCGGAAGGCGTCGCGGTGCTCGCTCACGAAGCGGAAGTAGACCCGGAACCCGGCCTCGACCTGCTCCCGGGGCGAGTCGGCGTCCGCGGTGGCCTTGAGCACGGCGCTGGCCAGCCGGTCGGCCACGTCGTCGACCAGCTCCCGGTACAGGGCCCGCTTGGACCGGAAGTGCTGGTACAGCACCGGCTTGGTGACCCCGGCGGCCTCGGCCACCCGATCCATCGACACGCCGTGGTAGCCCTGATCGGCGAACTCGGCCTGGGCGACGTCGAGGAGTTGGCGGCGCCGGGCCGCGGCGGGGAGGCGGGGCGCCATGGCGGCACGCTACCGGCTGGTGCGGCCCGGCTCGGGTCCGGGGAACGGGGTGAGGGTGGCGGCCGGGGGCCCGGCCCGGCCCCGCCGATGGGCGGCCCGGGAGCCGTCGGCGCTCAGTGCTGGTGGGTGATGACCGAGCGGGCGACCTCGCCCGACTGCATGGCCTCGAAGGCCCCGTTGATGTCCTCGATGGAGATCTCGCGGCTGATGAGCTCGTCCAGCTTGAGCTCGCCGTCCTGCCACAGGCCGATGAGCTTGGGGACATCGCGCTGCACGTCGGCCGAGCCGTACCAGCAGCCCTTGATGGTCTTGTTCAGGTACAGGAACGTGAAGGCGGCGTTGAACGTGAGCATCACGTCCAGGGGGGGCACGCCCACCAGGATGGCCTCGCCCCCGGGGCGCAGCATGTCCACGGCCTGGGTGATGGTGGCCTGGAGGCCGATGACCTCGAAGGCGGCGTGCACGCCCTTCTGGGTCAGCGACATGACCTGGCCCACGGTGTCGCCGTCGTCGGGGTTCACCAGGTCGGTGGCCCCGAACTGCTTGGCCATGTCCAGCTTGGAGGCGAACTTGTCGATGGCGATGATCCGCTCGGCGCCGGCGATGCGGGCCCCCTGGATCACGTTGAGGCCCACGCCCCCGCAGCCGATGACGGCCACCGTGTCGCCCGGGCGGATGTCGGCCGTGTTGAGGGCGGCGCCCACGCCGGTGAGGACGCCGCAGCCGATGAGGGCGGCGATGTTCAGGGGCACGTCGGCGGGGATCTTGACCGTGCTGATCTCGGGGACGATGGCCTGCTGGCCGAACGTGCCCAGCGAGGCCATCTGGTGGAGGGCGGCCCCGCCCGAGGTCAGGCGGGTGGTGCCGTCCAGCATGCCGGCCGCGGCCGCGGTGGCGGCCTGGTCGCACAGGTAGGGCTGGCCCCGGCGGCACGGGCCGCACTCGCCGCAGCGGGGGACGAAGGACAGCACCACGTGGTCGCCGGGGGCGACGGTGCTGACGCCCTCGCCCACCTCCTCGACCACGCCGGCGCCCTCGTGGCCCAGCACGATCGGGGTGGGCAGGGGGATGGTGCCGTTCTGGACCGACAGGTCGGAGTGGCAGACGCCGGAGGCCTCCACCCGCACCCGCACCTCGCCGGGGCCGGGCGGAGCCAGCTCGACGTCGTCGCGGATCTCCAGCGGGGTTCCCACACCGGTGAGCACGGCGGCCTTCATGAGCGTCTCCTCGTGACGAGAACGGGGCCCGGACCCTAGCTCAGGAAACTGACCGGTGGGTCAAGTGCGGTCCGCCGGGCCGGCGTAGGCTGGCGGCCCCGTCGCCCGGAGGTTGCCGTGCCCGTCGTCCCCGAGATCCAGGCCCTGCTCGACCAGCTGGCGGCCAACCCCATCGACATGACCGCGGTCAGCCCCGGGGCCATGCGGATGATGTACAAGGTGGTGGCCTCGGCCCGGGGGGAGACGATCGAGGTCGGCGCGGTGGAGGGCCGCGACCTGGACGGGCCCGGGGGCCCGCTGCCGGTGCGCGTCTACCGGCCCGAGGGCGAGGGCCCCGCCCCCGTCCTGGTCTGGTACCACGGCGGCGGTTGGGTCATCGGCGACGTCGACACCTCGGATGCCACCGCCCGTCGCCTGTGCGCCGAGGCCGGGGTGGTGGTGGTCTCGGTCGAGTACCGCCTGGCCCCCGAGCACCCCTACCCGGCCGGCCCCGAGGACGCCTGGGCCGCCCTGTCGTGGGTGGCCGGCCACGCCGCGGAGATCGGCGGCGACCCCGAGCGGCTGGCCGTGGGGGGCGACTCGGCCGGCGGCAACCTGGCCGCCCTGGTCGCCCTCCGGGCCCGCGACGAGGGCGGGCCCGTCCTGCGCCACCAGCTCCTCGTGTACCCGGCCACCGACCTGGCCATGGGCCACCCCTCCATCCGGGAGAACGGCGAGGGGTACTTCCTCACCGAGGCGTCCATGCTGTGGTTCGCCGACCACTACCTGGGGGCCGACCGCCAGCACGGCGACCCGGCCTCACCGGCGGTGTCGCCGCTGCGGGCCGAGGTGGCCGGCGTGGCCCCGGCCCAGGTGCTGACGGCCGAGTACGACCCGCTCCGCGACGAGGGCGACGCCTACGCCGCCCACCTGGCCGAGGCCGGCGTGCCCGTCGACCACGTCTCCCACCCGGGCCTGATCCACGGCTTCTTCAGCATGGGCTCGTTCTCCCCCGACGCCGACAAGGCCACGGCGGCGGCCATCGACCGCCTCCGCACCGCCCTCCACACCGAGGCCTGAGCCGCCCCTGCGGATCGGCTCGCCCGGCCGGCTACCAGCTGCCCTCGCGGTCGGCGCGGTCGGCGGCCCGGACGGCGTAGCCGAAGACGATGGCCGGGGCCAGGACGATCGAGCCCACCACCAGGCTGGTGACGATGAGGTTCACGACCCACCCGGCGAACCCGACCGCGAAGCCGACCACGAAGGCGACCACGGCCACGCCGAAGAGGCCGTAGCCGGCGCCCTGCCCGAGGCTGACCCACCGCTCGATGCGGCGCCTCCGCTCCATCACGGGATCCTCCGCGCCACGCTCGTCGCTGCCCTCTGCGGCCATGGCGGCGACGTTACCCAGGGACCGGGCTCGGGCCGCGGGCCGGCTCAGTGGTTGAGGGTGGCGTGGATGTCCTTGGTCGCCTTGTAGGTGGCCAGGAAGGCGTCGTAGAGCTCGTCGTAGACCTGGCCGGCCTCGGGGTCGGGGGTGAACTCGCGCTCGACTGCGACCAAGCCGTCGAGGTCGTCCACGGTCAGGCGGCCCAGGGCCACCGCCGCCACCAGGGCCACCCCTCGGGTGCCGGCGTGCTGGTAGTCCTCCACCCGTCGGATGGGGCGCTGGAGCACATCGGCGTGGATCTGGCACCACAGGTCGGAGCGGGCCCCGCCCCCGATGACCACGATGGGCCCCAGGGGCGACTTGGTGAACGCCTCCACCACCTGGAGCAGCCACCGGGAGTTGTAGGCCACGCCCTCCAGGATGGAGCGGAGCATGTCGGCCCGGTCATGGGCCAGGCTCAGGTTGGTCCAGCCGCCCCGGATGGTGTGGTCGTCGACGGGGGTGCGCTCGCCGTTGAGCCACGGCAGGTAGATGAGCTTCCTGCTGCCGGGCGGTGCGGTGGCCGCCACCTCGTTCAGCTCGTCCAGGTCGCCCACCAGCTTCAGCTGGTCGCGGGCGTGGAGCAGGCAGGCGCCGGCCGCCTCGTGCTCGTTGGCCAGGAAGTACTTGCCCGGCAGGGCGGCCGGGAAGGCGGCCATGTTGTGGCGGATGTCGGTGCGCTTGACCGGCAGGTGGAAGCTGAGCCACGACGACGTGCCCAGGTACAGGTGGGGCTCGTAGTCCTTGACCGCCCCGCAGCCCACCACCGCGGCGTGCACGTCGCCCATCGCCGTGGTCACCGGCAGGCCGGCGGCGATGCCCCAGTCAGCGGCCACCTCGGCCAGCAGCTCGCCCACCACCGTGGCCGACGGGACCAGCGGGGGCAGCTTGGCCTTGTCCAGCCCGGTCCAGGACAGGAGCTGGGGGTCGTAGCGGATGGCCTCGCGGTCGCGGTTGTCGGTGAGCCAGTGCAACACCGCGCAGTCGTGCGAGGTCACCGCCTTCCCGGTGAGCCGCAGGTTCAGGTAGTCGGCCGGCTCCAGGAACCGCTCGGTGGCGGCGTAGACGTCGGGGCGCTGGTCCTTGAGCCAGAGGATGTGGGCCAGGGAGTCCTTGCCCGAGTGGCTGGGGGCCCCGCCGGTGAGCTGCAGCCACTTGGCCAGGCGCCGGGGGTCGTAGCCCATGACGTTGATGCGGCCGCTGACCGCCTTGGCCACCTGGGGGGCGCCCCGGCTGTCCATCCAGATGATGGAGTTGCCGATGGCCTTGCCGTCGGCGTCGACGGCCACCGTGCCCGACCAGTGGCAGGTGACGGCGACGGCGATGAGCGAGGCGGCCTCGTCGGGGGCCTTGGCCACCAGGCGCCCGATGCCGCGGGTGATGGCGGCCCACCAGTCGTCGGGGTCCTGCTCGGCCCCGTCGGGCGGGTCCAGGATGAGCCGGGTGGTCTCGATCTCGTGGGCCACCACCTTGCCCCGCAGGTCCACGAAGGCCACCTTGGGCCCCCCGGTGCCGAGGTCGATGGCGAGGATGTGGTCGGCGGTCACGGTGTCCCCCGGGGCGGGCTGGTGCAGGGCCGGCCAACCCTACGCGCCGTGCCCGACCCGGCTCCGGCCCTCGTCGCCGGGCCGGGCCGGTAGCGTCCCGGCCCGTGGACTCGCCCTCGCCGGACATCCGGGCCGAGGTGGTCGACGGGGTGGCCCGCCTGACCATCGACCGGCCCGAGGTGCGCAACGCCCTCTCGTGGGACGCCATCGCCGCCCTCCGCCACCTGGTGGCCGCCTGCCGGGACGACCCCGCGGTGCGGGTGCTGGTCCTGACCGGGGCCGGCGACCGGGCCTTCTGCTCCGGCGCCGACCTGGGGGGGATGGCCACCGGGGCCGATGCCGACCCGGCCGCCGTCCACGCCGCCCGGGGCGAGCTGGCCGGCCTGTTCACCGACCTGTGGGCCGTGGGCAAGCCCACCATCGCCCGGGTGCGGGGCTACGCCCTGGCCGGCGGCTTCGGCCTGGCCCTGGCCTGCGACCTGGTGGTGTGCGCCGAGGACGCCACCTTCGGCACGCCGGAGATCGACGTCGGCCTGTGGCCCCACATGATCACCGTCCCGCTGGTGCGGTCCATGCCCCCCAAGCGGGCCCTGGAGCTGATGATGACCGGCCGCCGGGTGGACGCGGCCGAGGCCGAGCGCATCGGCTTCGTGCACCGGGTGGTCCCGACCGACGAGCTGGACGCGGCCACCGACGAGCTGGCCGCCACCCTGGCCGCCAAGTCGCCCACCGCGCTGCGCCTCGGGCGCGACGCCTTCTACGCCACCTGGGACATGGCCGCGGCCGATGCCCTGGCCGCCCTCCACCCGCTGCTCACCGTCACCGCCGCCACCGCCGATGCCGCCGAGGGCCTGGCCGCCTTCCGCGAGAAGCGCCCGCCGTCCTGGCCCAGCTCCCCCGGCTGACACCGGTCCGCCCGTTCTGAGGCGCCACGGCTCGTGGGAGCGTGCCGAGGCGCCTCAGAACGGAGACGGGGAGGGTCAGGGCAGGCGCTTGAGCAGGGCCAGGGCGCCCATGCGGGCCGGGGACTGGTGGTGGGAGCCGGTGCGGCCGTCCAGGGTGTCGCGGTGGGCCAGCCACCAGTCGTAGGTCTCGGCCAGCATGGTGGGCGTGTCGTAGCGGGCCTCCCACCCCAGCTCCCGCTGGGCCCGGCCGCTGTCGAACCACAGCGACTCGCCGTAGAGCAGCCAGTGGTAGGGGGCCAGGGGCAGCAGGTGGCCCCGCGACGCCGCCTCCATGGCCAGGCGGGCCGGCCGGTGGGGCAGCGATCGCACCCGGGCCCCGGTGCCGGCGTGGGCGCACAGCGACTCCAGCGTCTCCCGCATGGTGCCGAACCCGGGGGCGCCCACGTTGTAGGCCGCCGGGCCGGGGCGGTCGCCGGCCCGCAGGCAGGCGTCGGCCAGGTCGGCGGCGTGGACGAACTGGTAGCGGTTGTCGCCCGGGCCCAGCACCGGCACCGGCGCCCCCTCGGCCACCAGCTCGAACAGCATGGACATGATGCCGAGGCGCCCGTGGCCCAGGATGGTGCGGGGCCGGACGACGGTGACGTCGAGGCCGGCGGCCGCCGCGTCGCGGCACAGCAGCTCGGCCTCCAGCTTGGCCCGGCCGTAGGCCTCCAGGGGCCGGGGTGGGGTGTCCTCGTCCACCGGGTTGCGCTCGGGGATGCCGTACACCGCGCTGGTCGAGGTGGACACCACCTTGGACACCCCGGCGTCGCGGGCGGCGACGAGCAGGGTCGCCGTCCCGACCACGTTGACGCTCCAGAACAGGTGGCGGTCCTTGGCCAGGGGCACCTGGGCCACGTTGTGGAAGGCCACGTCCACGTCCTGGCAGGCGGCCCGGACGGCCTCGGCGTCGCGGATGTCGGCCTCGACCACCTCGACGCCGTCGGGCACCTGGTCGGGCACCATCACGTCCAGGATCCGGACCTGGTCGCCCCGGGCCCGCAGCCGCTCGACCAGCATGGTGCCGAAGAAGCCGCTCCCGCCGGTGACCAGGCTGCGCCGCCCGCTGGCGGTGGGCCCGCTCACAGGGCGATCCCGTGGTCGAGGCACCAGCGGATGCTGGCCCGCATGCCGTCGAGGAGCGAGGTGGACGGGTCGTAGCCCAGCTCGGTGCAGGCCCGGGTGACGTCCACCGCGATCTCGTCCTTCATCTCGCCCAGCACGTGGAAGGGCTGGAGGTAGCGGCCCCGGGCCTGGGCGGCCCGGTCGAGGCGCTCGGCCACCACGCCGGCCAGCCGGGGGATGCGCACCTGGCGCTCGGCCACCGTGATGCCCTCGGCCTCCAGGGCCTCCTTCACCGTGGCGTACACGTCGGCCACCCGGTAGGGCTCGGCATCGGCGATCCAGTAGTCGCGCCCGGCGGCGGCGGCCACCGACTCGGCCAGCAGCACCCCTTGGACCAGGTGGCCGGTGTAGACCATCGAGCGCCGGTTGCTCCCGTCGCCGACGAGGGGGAACAGCCCCTTGCGCAGGCCGGTGAAGAACCGGGCCTGGCGCTCCGGCTGCCACGGCCCGTAGAACCACGGGGCCCGGAGGATCACCGTCTCCACGTCGCCCCGCTCCTGCGCCCGGGTGACGAGCTGCTCGGCCTCGTGCTTGGAGCGCCCGTAACCCAGGAACGGGTCGCGGGGGGAGTCCTCGGTGAAGCTCTCGCCGGGCCGGGGGTTGGCCCCGAACGGGGACGTGGACGAGATGTGGACCAGGCGGCCGGCGCCGGCGCGGCGGGCGGCGTCGAGGACCAGCTCGGTGCCGCCCACGTTGACGTCGAAGAAGGCCCGGGTGCCGCCCTCGGGGTGGATCACCGCCGCGGTGTGGACCACGGTGGGCGCCGTCAACCCCTCGAACAGGCGCTCCAGGGCCACCGGGTCGCGCACGTCGCCCACCACCGGCTCCACCGATGGGTCGAGCACGGCCAGCACCGCGGCCTGGTCGTCGTCGTGGGCCAGGGCCCGGATGCGGGCCCGGTCGGGCAGGGTGGCCCGCAGCAGGTTCTGGCCCAGCCACCCCGCGGCCCCGGTGACGACCAGGTCGGGGGCGGGCTCGGGGCGCGGCGCGGCGGGGGCGGGGGACGGCTCGGTCATGGGTCTTCCGGCTAGAGGGTGGCGAGCAGGTGCTCGGCGTTGCGGGAGGCGATGGCCATCACCGCGCCCTGCGGGTTGACCCCGGGGGCGTCGGGGAGGAGCGACGCGTCGTTGACGTAGAGGTTGGCGTGGCCGTGCACCCGGCCGTAGCTGTCGGTGCCGGTGCGGTCGGGGTCCTCGCCCATGCGCACGGTGGAGGTCATGTGCACGGTCATGAGGTTGGCCCGGCGCCGGGTCACGGCGTCCCACCACTGCACCAGGCCGGCCCGGTCCCGGACCACGGGCCCGCCCACGATCGACGGGTGCAGCTCGAAGGCCCCGGCGGCCAGCAGCACGTCGCCCACGTGCACCAGGCCCCGGGCCAGGCGGCTGAGGTCGCCGTCGGTGAGGCCGTAGGTCACCAGGGGGGCGGCGGCGCCGGGGAGGGCGGTGATGCGGCCCCGGCCCTCGCTGCGGATGGCGGCGTAGTACACGGCCACGTGCTCCCAGTCGGCCATGGCCTCGGTGGCGTCCAGCCCGGTCTCGGCCAGGGCCAGGGCCAGGTGGCCCCGCCGGCTGGCCGAGCCCCCGATGGTGAGGTGGGGGGAGAACTCGGTGACCCGGTGCATGGGGACGTCGTCGTGCTCCATGGGCTCGCCGAAGCGGGCCGCCACCTTGATGGTGGGATGGACCTTGAGGCCGGTGCCGACCACGCCCCGCACGCCGGAGCGTTGGAGCAGGGTCGGCGTCTGGATGGCCCCGGCGCACACCACCACGTGGTCGGCCAGCACGGCCACCCGCTGGCGGGTGCCGTCGGGGCGGGTGCGCTCGACGTCGAGGCCCACCGCCCGCCCGGCCCGGCGGCGGACCCGCAGCACCCGGCAGTCGGCCAGGACGGTGGCGCCGTCGGCCTCGGCCCGGGGCAGCAGGGTGCGGGACATGGTCTGCTTCACGGCCCGGCCGCCGGGCTCGTAGCGGTGGACCCGGGCGAACTCCACAGCCCGCCAGCCCAGCTTGGTGGCCCCCTCCTCCAGCACCGCCGAGGACCGGGGGGCGGGGCCGGGCAGGCGCGAGACGCCCAGCTCGGCCTCCACCTCGGCCGCGTAGCGGTCGAGGGTGCCCGGGTCGAAGCCGTCGATGGCGTAGGCCCGGGCCCACTCGGCGGCCAGCTCGCCGGGCAGGCGGTGGTAGAGGCCGCTGTTGATCTCGGTGCTGCCCCCCACGCACCGGCCCTCGGCGAAGGCGATGGCCGGGCTGCCCAGGCTGGCCGACAGGCCCCGGTGGCGGTACTTGGTGGCCATCTCCTCCAGGGAGAAGGGGGCCACGGCGTCGGGTTCGGAGCGGGGCCCCTCCTCCAGCACGGTGACGTCGCGCCCGGCGGCGGCCAGGCGGGCGGCGGTGACGGCGCCGCCGGCGCCCGAGCCGACCACGGCGACCTCGGTGTGGAGCGTGGTGTCGGGCCGGCCCATCACGAGGCGCCGGCGGGCACGGGGGCCGGCGCGGGGTCGGTGGCGTCCTCCAGCTCGACCTCGGCGAAGAGCACCAGCGAGCCCATGAGCCGCACGTACTGGCGGACCACGTCGACGGGGTGGTGCTCCCAGGCCGCCAGCCGGGCCCGCAGGGTGTCGTCGTCGAGGCGGCCGGCGCCCCGCAGGCGCAGCCACGTGCCCAGGGCCAGGGACTCGCCCAGCACGCCGGCCCGGAGGTGCTCGGGCATGGACGCGAGGCAGCCCTCCACGTGGGCGGCCACCGCGGCGCGCCGCTCGGGGTCGGAGGTCCGGGTCAGGCAGGCCACGACCCGGCGCTCGAAGGGCACCACGGGACCGACGTTAGATGCTGGCCGTCGGGGTCACGGCCTCGTGGCCCTCGGCGTCGGCCCGGCCCGGTTGGTCCCCGGCCTGGCCCTCGTCGGCGCCCTCGGCCCGGTCCAGGTCGTCGAGGGCGGCCACCGCGGCGTCCAGCATGCGGGCCGTGCAGCCGGCCATGGCCACGGGGGGCACGGCCTCGGTGACCACGACCTCGGCCAGGGCCCGGAAGGCGTCGGCCGCCGGGCCGTGGCCCAGGGCCGCGGGGTGGCCGGTGTCGCCCCCGGCCACGATCTCGGGCTCCAGGGGGATCCGGGCCAGCAGGGGGGCGCCGGAGGCCTCGGCCAGGGCGGCCCCGCCCCCGGTGCCGAACAGGGCGTAGCTCTCGCCGTGGTCACAGGTGAAGGTGCTCATGTTCTCGACCACACCGGCCACCCGCAGGTAGCTCTTGCGGGCCATGCTGACCGCCCGCTCGGCCACCTTCTGGGCGGCCAGGGCCGGGGTGGTGACCACCAGCACCTCGGAGCGGGGGATGAGCTTGGCCACGCCCATCTGCACGTCGCCGGTGCCGGGGGGCATGTCGACCAGGAGGTAGTCGAGGTCGTCGCCCCACTCGACGTCCTGGAGGAAGTGCTGCACGCCCCGGTTGAGCATGAGGCCCCGCCACATGAGGGCGGACGCCTCGTCCTCGACCAGGAAGCCCATGGAGATCACCCGCAGGGTGCCGGGGCCGACGGCCTTCTCGTGGGGGACCATGACCTTGCGGCCGTCCCGCACCTGCCCGGCCAGACGGCCCTCGAGGCCCAGCATGCGGGGCACCGAGAAGCCCCAGACGTCGGCGTCGAGCACCCCGACGGTGAGGCCCCGGGCGGCCAGGGCGGTGGCCAGGTTCACCGTCACCGACGACTTGCCCACGCCCCCCTTGCCCGAGGCCACCAGGATCACCTTGGTGGTGGGGGCCACCGCGGTGTCCTCCGGTCGCTGAGCCACGTTGAAGCGAGCCTTGGCCATGGCCGAGGTCTTCTGCTCGGCCGTCATCTCGGTCCAGTCCAGGGCCACGTGGGTGACCCCGGGGACCGAGCCCAGCCGGGTGCGGATGTCGCGCTGGATCTGGGCTCGGAGGGGGCAGCCGGCGGTGGTCAGGGCGATGGTGACCGTCACCCGACCGGCGGGGTCCACGGCCACGTCGCGCACCATGCCCAGCTCGACGATGTCGCTGCCCAGCTCGGGGTCGATGACGCCCCGCAGCAGGCCCCGCAGCTCCTCGACCGCCACCGCCGGGGTGTGGCCCGGCTCGTCGGCCGGTCGGGGGGCGGAGGGGGAGGGCATGGTCGAATTCTACCGGCGGTGGTGGTGAGAACCCCGGGCCGAGGCGGCGGGGGCATCTGGGGTGGGCGGTGGACGAGGGGTCGACCGCGGCCCCCGGGTCGATGGGGGCGCGGTCGTCGGTCTCCGGCGGTTCCGTCCGGGGCGGCGGTACGCTCGCGGGCCGTGGACGTGGCGCACGCCCCGGAGGGCGACGGGGGTGAGGGGGCGGGGACCGGTGACCTCGCGTCGGAGACCGGCCGGCTGGCCGTGCTCAAGGCCTTGGGCGACAACACCCGCTACGCCATCTACCTGGAGCTGGCCCGCTCCCCCCGGCCCCTGGCCACCGCGGATGTGGCCGCCACCCTGGGCCTGCACCCCAACACGGTGCGGCCCCACCTGGAGCGCATGCGGGACGTGGGCCTGCTGCAGGTCCAGAGCGCGTCCCGGGGCGGGGTGGGCCGGCCCCAGCACCTGTACTCCCTGGCTGCCGAGGCGCCCTCGCTGGGCCTGGAGCCGGCGTCGTTCCCCGTCTTGGCCCGCATGCTGGTGCGGCTGGCCGCGGCCACCGGGGCCGACGCCGCCGACGCCCTCGACGTGGGCCGGGACCAGGGCCGGCTGGATGGGGTCCGCCTCGGGGGCCGGGGCTGCCTCAGCGCGGTGGTGGCCCAGCTCGAGGCCATGGGCTTCGACCCCGCGGTGGTGGGCGATGACCTCGACGGCGGGACCGGCGTGGCTGGGGAGGCCGACCTGGTCACCATCGCCTTCGCCCACTGCCCGTTCCGGGACCTGGCCGAGCAGCGGCCCGACCTGCTGTGCAGCCTGCACCGGGGCCTGATCGAGGGGGTGGTGGCGGCGGCCGGGGACGGGGAGGTGGCGGGCTTCGGCTCCCTGGTCGACCGGGCTCCCTGCCAGGTCGAGATCCGCCTCACCGGCTCGCCCGTCCGGTCGGCGCCTGACCGCCTGACCGCCTGACCGCCTGACCCGCCCGCATCCGGGCATCAGCTGACCCCAGCCGTTCTGGCGCGGTGGGTGAACGTCGACGTGGTCTGAGCGCGCCAGACGTGCCGAGGGTCGCCTTGCGGCGCGGGGGGAGGACGGGGATGTTCACCGACCGCGCCAGAAGGGACACCGGGCCGGAGGCTCTCGGTCGTGGGGTGGGGGTCCGGGACGGGATCGCCGATAGAGTTGCCGACGGGCCGCTGGGCCCCGACGTGACGAGGAGGACGCCGACGTGATCGCTCTCACCGACAAGGCCGCCACCAAGGTCTCCGAGCTCATCGCCGCCGAGGGCGAGGGAGAGCTCGCCCTGCGGGTCGCCGTGCGCCCCGGGGGCTGCTCGGGCTTCAGCTACGACATGTTCTTCGACAGCGAGGTGGCCGACGACGACCTCACCGTCGAGTACTCGGGGGTGAAGGTGGTGGTCGACGCCTCGAGCGCCATGCTCCTCGACGGGGCCACCCTCGACTACGCCGACGGCCTGACCCAGGCCGGCTTCTCGATCAACAACCCCAACGCCCAGCGCACCTGCGGCTGCGGTTCCAGCTTCTCCTGACCCACTCGGGTCGGACCTCGATCACCCGGCGTCACATGCCGTCGCGGTCCATGAACCTCTCGAGGGCTGCTCTGGCCTTCTTCATCTGTTGCGACACCGCCGAGGCTGAGATGTCGAGCTGCTCGGCGATCTCGGCTTGCGTCCGGCCGTCGACGTAGTGCGATCTGAGCAACTCGGCCCAGTGTCGATGTTTCGCTGAGCGACGTCCGAAGCGTTCGAAGATGCGATCCACGACATCGTCCTCGTCGACATCGATGAATGCGTCGTCCGCGCGGTCGGATGTGATCTCACCGTTGAGTTCCTCCAACGGGCTGCTCTTGAGGCGCTGGCTCTTCTTGTAGAGGCGGTTCCATTCGCCCACGCAAACCGTCTTGATGAACTTCTTGAGCTTGCGAACGGTCTTCTCCTCGCCGGGCCCCTGCTTCAGGAGCTTCTCGAGCGTGACCTCGACGAGCTCTTCGTAGTGATGGTGGTGGCGTGATCCGAGGATGGCGGTCGCTGCGGTCTCGACGTGCTTGCGGATGTCAGGCCAGGTGTACTGGGGTCCGAGGATCGAAGGGACGACCCTCCGGCAGATGTCCCGGATATCCTCTTCGAGGTCGTCGGGGTTGCGGTGTCGCAGGCTCGACATGACCAATCGGACCAATGCGGCCCTCTCGTGCCGCGTCTCAGGGTGCAAGACCTCATCGACCACTCGAGCGACCATCGCTTGGACGTCTTCAGGATCGCGGGATGACCGGGGCGTCGGCTCACTCATCTTTACCTCCCCTCCCTTCTCACCGTAACAGGATGTGTCTACTTCTTGGCAAAAGTTCCGATACGCCAAGCATCGGGTGAGGGGCGCGGATCGCGCTGGTCGACATGGATGGACGTCGACGAGATGCGGCGCGCTAACCGGGAGTTTCGCTGTGCCCCTGCTCGGGTCTCGGTGCCGGCGACCGCTCGGCAACGAGGGCATCGAGGCTCTGGTCCGCGATCTGCTCCCACCCATCGGCGGGGAGGCCGCGCGGGTATCTGGAGGCGAGGGAGACGATGACTCGCAGCCCCAGATCATGGGCCTGGTCACGAGACCTCTTGTGCGTGTTCCGGGCACGAGCGATGGACCGATCTCGCACGACGGTCCACGAGAGCGCCTCGGGCTCGTCGTGCTCCGTCGCCCGTGGTGTTGGTCCCCTCCTCAGTCGGGAGCGGAGACGGGCCGTGGCCCCCGACCCCCGAGGATCGTCCGGTGCCGAGGTCACGAGGCGCAGCGGGGCGCCAGGGGTCGACGACCCATCCCCGTCCCGGGTACCGGAGCCGCTGCGATCCAGGAGGAGCGCCTGCTGCTCGGGCGTGAGGAAGTTGAGGACGCCACGATCGAGAGCGCGGCGCAGGTGTTGCCTTCGGACGTCCTCGCCAGGGTGATCGGGGAAGACCAGGTGGCGTCCGATCTCGAGGTCCAACTCGGCATCGAGCCGCTTCGAGCGGATCACCCGCTGCTGGCGGGCGTGCAGGCCACAGATGACCGTGATGGCTTGGCGGTGAGCCGCCTCCGGCGTGAACCCGGACTCCCGGAAGCGGAGGGCCGCCTGCTGATAGGCGGATTCCCAGGGGGCGTGGGCTCGCCCCGTCCGGAGGACGTGCTGGATCAGCCCGCCCAGCCCCACCACACCGACGCTCCACAGCAAGTGGCGTCCCGGGGCAGGGGTGAGCAGGGAGAGGCTGAACACGACCACGACGGCGAACAGGATGGCGATCGCCATCGAGCCCCCGGCTCGTCGGACGAGGCCTGGGGGGTTCGACAGGGGATCGTCAAAGGGCTGGGGGACGGCTGGCGCTCCGGTGGCGAAGGTGGCGCCGACGGTCTTGGTCGACCACACGTCCCCGCCGGTGATCCTGCTCCTCTTCCGGCTGTTGCGGCTGGCCAAGCCCGGAGGCATGCGGTCGAGTATGGCAGAGGACCGGGGATCCCGACCCTCACCTGCAGCAATGGGCAGCCACTCCTCCTTCCCGCTCATTGGACCATCGACAGGTCAGGCGGGTCCTCCGGCGGGCGCTTGTGGGCATGCTCGCCGAGGTCACCGTTGAAGACGGTGTGCGCGTAGGCCACGTGCTCCTCCGGGAACTCGAGCTCCCTCAGGTGTTCGAACCGGCTGTCGATCTCGTCGATCACCTCTTGCGACACCGAGGTGCCGAAGTGCTCGGTCTCGGCGGCGCGCTGGGCGAAGACCGCCTCTCGACCCCGGCTGATGAGCGCTTCCACGTGCGAGGGCCAACTCTTGGCCTCGACGAGGAACCTGCTGGCGGCCCTCTGGCGGGCCCGTCGAGCGGCCTCGTACTCGCGGCTGTTCTCCTGCAGGGCGTGTTCGGCGTCGGCTGCGGAGCCGACCAGCTCGTCGTGGGCATCGCCCAGCTCGTTCACCGCTCCGAGCGCCACCCCGACCCCGATGAGGGCGGGGACCACGCCCAACAAGAAGAAGATCGCCCAGTCCCCGACACCCAGAGGCTCGTCGGCCGGGGCCTCCTCGACGGTGATGCCGACCTCGCTGAGGGATTGCGTCGAGGAACCCAAGGTGCCGCTCGCCCGTAACGCACCCGCCCCGAGCCCTACGATCAACATGACTGCGGCCAGGGCGGTGAACATGCGCATGGGGCGGGGGTGGTTCTGGAGGCCAAGGCGGTACATGCGGAACCCCCGCCACCACTCCGAGAGCTCGCCGCCGGTCTGATCGCCGGTGAAGGCGAGGACGGCACCGATGATGAGGCCCACGATGGCTCGGGTGACGGTGCTCGAGGTCAAGCCTTCGAGCAGGAGGTAGGTCGCCACGCCTTCGGCGCCGGTGACCACGGGCAGGGAGAGCCAGCGGGACCACGAGGGGAACGCTCGCCTCCACCACTCGATGCCTCGCCCGCGGTGACGGGCCTCGAACTCGTCGAGCTCGGTGGCCGTCGACGTGACGTCGGTGCGGAGCTCCGGCTCCTGCTCCTTGAGGATCGCCTCCCGCTCCCTGGCTTCAGAGTCGGTCTGAAGGAACGCGGTGTCGACCTCCTTCAGCCGGTGAACCAGCTCTTGGTACGTGCCGCTGACCACCGCTTCGAGCTGCGCCAACTCACTCGGGTGCAGGCGGTCGGCCTCATTTCCCTTTGGTCCGCTGATCATGAGTGGGCGGCTTCTTTGGCGGCCCCAACTCCATCGTCTTGGCATGTCAACTCCCGTTGTCCAGGTTTTCAATGAATGCGATGACTTCGCCGATGTCGATCACGGGGATGCAGGACTCGGCCTCGGTCCTTGTGCAGAGCGCGTGAGCGAAGGACCACAAGGCGGTCCTATTCAGAGGTCGTCCTTCCGCCTCGCCCTGAGGCCCGTCTTCCTGCGGATAGTTGGAGGGGGAACTCATGTCCCGGTTTGCCACACCGAGATAGAGGCTGTGCATGCCTTCGAGGTTGGCGGGCGTTGCAGCGAGGATCGTGGTGGCATCGGCTGCGGCCTGCTCAGGCGTGTAGCTCTGGACCTTCTCGAGCCAGACTCGACGCTTCTCCGTTCCAGGAATGGCTTCTTCCTCGGTCGGTTCCTGCTCGCCATTGGGGCCGAGCGTTGCCTGCTCCATATCCGAGTCCCAGACGATGACGGCGCCCGGTCCTCCGACCAGCCGTGCGTTGCGACTGGCATCGGCATGGGCCTCCCCGACCGGGCTGCCGGTGCGGCGGGGAACTTCCTCCAATGAGAGCTTGTTCGCGATGTCTCTCCGGAAGCTGGCGCGGGCGGTGCGGTTCACTTGCTCGCACTCGTCGGTCCCGTCGCAACGGAGCTTGTCGGCCCGCACGCGCATGAGGACCTCGGCGTCGGCCGCGTTGCCGCCGACGATCATGACGATGAAGGGGATCTTGCGACTGATGGCAAACTCGCCTATGCGAGCGGCGCGATCGATCTGGAGACGGCGTTCGGACTCGACACCGTCCGACCCTGAGACGTCGACCACGTACAGGATGGCGGTGACGGCCGTCGAGTCCGCCGAGGAGTCATCGGACAGTCGGGCGACGCCGGCTACGGCCAGGAGGAGGACGACGAGGACGAGGGCCAGCACGACCCACGTCGTCCGGCTGGTGCGGCCCCGGCGTCGGGGGCTGCCCAGCAACGGATCTCGTCCCGCTCCGTCGAAGAGCGACGACTCGTCCATCCAATCCTGAACTTCTGAACGTCTCATGGGGACCTCGGGTGTCTGCGCTTCCGAGGTCTCAGCCCCCGAGAAGGACAGCGAGGTTAAGCAGAGTGACGGATTTCACACCTCAGACGAGGTGAGGGCGGCCTTCGGCCCTACGGGACGCCCGTGGACGGCTGTCGGTCAGGCGGTGAGTTCGGCCAGGCGCTCGCCCAGCTCGCCCTGGTCGAAGATCACGTCCACCCGCCGGGCCAGCGTGCCGTCGGCGGCGATGAGGAACAGGCACGGCTCGAAGGGCAGGCCCAGCTCCTCCACCGCCGGGGACAGGGGCGCCTCCAGGCCCTGGGCCTCGACCTCGGCCGCGGTGCGGTACACCTCGAGGTGCAGGAACCGGACGTCGGGGGCCTCGGCCCGGGCCGCCAGCAGCACGTCCAGCACCGGGCCGCAGATGGCCTGCTGGCAGAACGCCGGCGTGGAGACCAGGAGGGCCACCGGGGCGGTGCCCAGCACCGTGGCCAGGTCCACGTCGTGGAGGGGGCAGGCCGGCTCCCGGGTGCACACCGGGTCGACCTGGCCCGGAGCCTCGGTGGTGGGCGTGGACAGCGACGGGAACGGCTGGCCGGGGCGGGGGATGGTGATGGCCGCCACCGGGGACACCGCGAACGCGGCCTCCAGGGCCGCTCCGTCGACCTCGGTGGTGGCCAGGTAGTTGCCGGCCGAGGGGGGCGTGAACACCAGGGGGTAGTAGGCCTGGGGCAGGCCGTCGGACCGGCGGGCCACGGGCAGGGCTCGCTCCACCACCTGGCCGCCCACCGTCCGGACCTCGAAGGTGAGCTCGTCCGGCGAGTCGTCCACCAGGGCCCCTCGCTCGTCCCCCACGGCCAGGGGCAGGCGGGCCTCGGTGCCGGCGGCCAGGCTGGCCGCCGGGTTCAGCAGGGTGACCAGGGACAGGGACGGGGTGGCGCCTCCGGTGCCGGCCGGCCCGTCGCCGGTGCCGTCGCCGTCGCCGTCGCCGTCGTCGTCGCCGCAGGCGGCCAGGCCCAGGCCCCCGGCGGCCCCCGCCACGCCCAGGGCCGCAGCCCCCTGCAGGAGGGCCCGGCGGCTGAGCGACCGGGTGGGAGGCGGCGGGGGCGGGAGGTCGGCGGCCACGGCCGTGCACCCTAGGAGCCGGGCCCCCGGCCGGTCCTCCCGGGGCGACGCGGGTGACGGGCCCACGGCTTGGTTGGTGTCCCGGCTGTCGGGGGTGGCGGTGCCTCCAGGGCTTGTCCCGGCTGTCGGCGGCGGTGGCTCCCCACCGTCGTCGGGTCGGTGCGTGGCCGTCGGGGTGGGCGCCGGGCCGTCGGGGCGGGTCGCCACCGGAGGTGGCCCGGGCGCTCGGACGGTGGCCGCCCCGGGCCCTCGTATGCTCCGGCCGGTGTCCGAGCCCACGCCCCGCGAGGTGACCGTCGAGGGCACCGCGGTCCAGCTGGAGGTGGATGGGCGCCAGGTCGAGGTGGCCGACGGCGGCATCACCTTGCTGGAGGCCCTGCGGGACCGGTTGGGGCTCCGATCCCCCAAGGACGGCTGCGCCCCCCAGGGGCAGTGCGGTTGTTGCACGGTGCTGGTCGACGGGGCGCCCCGGGTGGCCTGCGTGACGCCCCTGCGCCGGGTGGCCGGCCGGTCGGTCACCACCGCCGAGGGCCTGGCTCCCGACGTCCGCTCGGCCTGGGCCGAGGCCTTCTCGGCCACCGGGGGCAGCCAGTGCGGCTTCTGCACCCCGGGCATCATCTGCCGGCTGGAGGGGGCCCGGGCCAAGGGCGTGGCCCCCGACGACCACGCCGCGGTGGGCCGGGCCCTGGCCGCCCACCTGTGCCGCTGCACCGGCTGGCAGCCCGTGGTGGACGCCTGGGGTCGGGCTGCCGCGCTCCTGGCCGGCCCGCCCCTGGAGGGTGAGCCCGAGGCCACGCCGGCGGGGCGGGCCGTCTCGGTGCGGACCGCCCCCGCTCGTGACCTCGAGGCCGCGGCCCGGCGGGCCACCTTGGAGGGCGGGGCCGTCCAGCGGGTGGGGCCGGACGTGGCCCTCGGCCAGGGGGGCTTCGCCGACGACGGCGCCCCGGCCGACGCCCTGGTGGCCGTGCCCGACGGGGCCGGGGGCTGGGTGGTGGGCGAGACCCTGGCCGAGGTGCGGGCCCGCTCGGGCAAGGTCCAGGGCCGGCGGACCACCGTCGACCCGGTGCCCCCGTTGGCCCTGCCCGAGGGGGATTGGGCCGCGACCCTGCGCACGTGCTGGGTCGAACCGGCCTATCTGGAGCCCGACGCCGCCTGGTGCGCCCCTGGGGGCGACCCGGTCGGTCCCCTGGTCAACGGGGGGGCCTTCGGGGCCAAGCGCTCGTCGCCGGTGGCCGGGGCGGCCCGGGCCCTGGCCGACCGCTGGGGTCGCCCGGTCCGGGTCCTCCTGGCCCGGGAGGACACGGTGCGCCTCGGTCCCAAGCGGCCCCCGGTGGCCGGGGGGGCCCGGGCCGACGGCACCGGTCGCTTGCGGGTGGTGGCCACGCCGGGCATCGCTGCCGCCATCACCGCCGCCGCGCCGGGCCTGGAGGTGGAGGAGGTCGACGTGGCCGGTCCGCCAACCGACGCCGGCCTGCGGGCCGCCGGGTGGGCCGAGGCCGTGGTGCTGGAGGCCGGGGCCGCGGGCCGGTGCGGACCGGTGGTGGCCCCGGGCGGGGGTCGGGCCGAGGTGACCCTGGCGGCCGACGGCACGGTGCACGTCCGGGTCCGGCCCGGGGACCCGTTGGACGAGGCGGTGCTGCGCTCCTACTGCGTGGGCGCCGTCCACCAGGGCCTGTCGTGGATTCGTAGCGAGGGCCTGGCCGTGACGGCCGAGGGCGTGGTCGAGGACCTGACCATCCGCTCCTTCGGGATCCTCCGGGCCCTGGACATGCCCCGGGTGGAGGTCGAGGTCGAGGGGGACGACGCCGGCGAGCCGGTGAACGTCTCCGATGCCGTCTTCGCCGCCACCGCCGCCGCGGCCTGGCTGGCCGCCGGCACCCCCACCGACCTCCCCACCGGCCCCTGACCACCCCCCACCCCCGAACTGGCGCGCCTTTGGGCTGTCGGGACCGGGTGAAGGCGCGCCGGTTCGGGGCGGGTGTCCAGGGGTCGGGCGACGGCGTCGAACTGGCGCGCGTTTGGGCGGTCGGGGCCGGGTGAAGGCGCGCCGGTTCGGGGGCGGGCGGGGGCTGCGGGGGCCGCGCCTAGCCTGTCGGCCGCTCGCTGTCAGGAGGCCCGCACCCATGAGCTCCGCCCCGTACACGCCCGCTGTCCACGCCGGGGGCTGGATCGCTGTCTCCGGCCAGGTGCCGCTGCGGGACGGGGCCTTCCTGTCCGACCGCCCGTTCGGCGAGCAGGTCGACGGGGTGCTGGCCAACGTGGCCGATCGCCTGGCCGAGCACGGGGCGACCCTGGCCGACGTGGTGAAGACCACGGTGTTCCTCACCGACATGGCCGACTACCCGCTGCTCAACGAGCGATGGGTGGCCACCTTCCCCGAGCCCCGCCCGGCCCGGAGCTGCGTGGCCGTGGCCGGCCTGCCCTTCGACGTCCGCCTCGAGGTCGAGGCCTGGGCCCTGGCCCCCTGACCGGCCCGGGCATCCGGGCCGCCGGGCGTCAGGACCCTCGGGGTGGGATCGGCCCGGTGGGGCGGGGCATGATGGCCCGGTGATCGGAGCCATCGTCATCGCCGTGATCCTCGTGCTGGTCATCCCCGTGGGCGTGGCCCTGAGCGGCGCCGTCGGGGCCGGGGTCTTGGGCCACGTCCTGAAGAGGACCGGCGAGGAGCTGAACGAGGGCAGCGAGCTCATCGAGCTCAACCGCTGAGCCCGCCCTGGCCGGGCCAGGCGCCTCAGGAGCCCCAGCGGGACTGGCCGAAGCGGTAGCCCACCGACCGCACGGTGGTGATGAGCCCGGCGTGCTCTTCGCCCAGCTTGGCCCGGAGGCGTCGCACGTGGACGTCCACGGTGCGGGCCCCGCCGTAGTACTCGTAGCCCCACACCCGGCTGAGCAAGGTCTCGCGGGTGAAGACCCGGCCCGGGTGCTGGGCCAGGAACTTGAGCAGCTCGTACTCCATGTAGGTGAGGTCGAGGGGGCGCCCGTCGATGGCTGCCTGGTAGGTCTCCAGGTTGAGGGCCAGCCCGCTGTACTCGATCATCTCCGGCCCCGTGCCGGTGCCGGCCCGCCACAGCAGGTGGCGCAGACGGGCCTCCAGCTCCCGGGGGTGGAACGGGTCGAGGCAGAAGTCGTCGTAGAGCTCGTCACGCAGCTCCAGGTCGGCCAGGCTGGACCCCCGCACCAGGAGCAGCACTGGCTCGATGGGCACGTCCCGCTTGCGGAGGGCGCGGCACACGGCCAGGCCCGTCTCCGGGGCGTCGCCCAGCACCACCACCGCCCCCCGCCAGGTGACGTCGGCGTCCATGCGGCCGAGCGCGACCTCGTCGGTGACCGCCTTCCAGGCGTGGCCGGCCAGCTCGAGGGTCTGCACCAGCTCGGGCGGCGGGGGGTCGGGGTGGACGAGCCAAGGTTCCATGGCGGGGGCGCTGGCTACCACGCCGGCAGGTAGCGCTCCAGCTCGAACGGCGTGACCTGCGCCTTGTAGTCGGCCCACTCGCTGCGCTTGTTGCGGAGGAACCAGCTGAAGATGTGCTCGCCCAGGGCCTCGGCCACCAGCTCCGAGCCCTCCATGGCTTCGAGGGCCTCGGCCAGCGACTGCGGCAGCTCCCGCATGCCCTCGGCCGCCCGCTGGGCCGGGGTGAGCTCGAAGACGTTGGCGGTGGCCTCGTCGGGGAGGTCGTAGCCCTCGTCGATGCCCTTCAACCCGGCGGCCAGGATGCAACTGAAGGCCAGGTAGGGGTTGCAGGCCGGGTCGGGGGAGCGGAACTCGATGCGGACCGAGGAGTCCTTGCCGGCCTTGGTCACCGGTACCCGGATGAGGGCCGAGCGGTTGTTGCGGGCCCACGAGGCGTGCGCCGGGGCCTCGGTCCCCACGATGAGGCGCTTGTAGCTGTTGACCAACTGGTTGGTCACCGCGGTGATCTCGTGGGCGTGGTGCAGGAGCCCGGCGATGAACCCCCGGCCCACCTTGGAGAGGCGGTAGGGGTCGCCGGGGTCGGCGAAGGCGTTGGTGTCGCCCTCGAACAGCGACATGTGGGTGTGCATGCCGGAGCCCTGCACGCCGGCCAGGGGCTTGGGCATGAACGTGGCGTACACGCCCCGCTCGGTGGCGATCTCGCGCACCACCAGCCGGAACGTCATCACGTTGTCGGCCATGGTCAGGGCATCGGTGTAGCGCAGGTCGATCTCGTGCTGGCTGGGGCTGTCCTCGTGGAAGGAGTACTCCACCGGGATGCCCATGGCCTCCAGGGTGTGGATGGTGCGCTTGCGGAGGTCGGAGGCCACGTCCGCGGTGGTGAGGTCGAAGTAGGAGCCGCTGTCCAGGGGGACCGGCGCGGAGGTGCCGTCGCCGTTGGCGAAGTAGAAGAACTCCATCTCGGGGGCGGTGTAGAAGCTGAAGCCCCGCTCCCGGGCCCGGTCCAGGTTGCGGCGCAGCACCTGGCGGGGGTCGCCCTCGAAGGGGGTGCCGTCCAGGTTGGAGATGTCGCAGAACATGCGGGCCGCGGTCTCGTCCGACTGGCCCCAGGGGAGGAGCTCGAAGGTGCTCGGGTCGGGCTTGGCCAGGACGTCGCTCTCCTGGATGCGGCTGAACCCGTCGATGGCCGAGCCGTCGAACTGCATGCCCTCCTGGAAGGCCGACTCCAGCTCGGCCGGCGAGATGGCGAAGGACTTGAGCTGGCCCACCACGTCGGTGAACCACAGCCGGATGAGCCGGACCCCTCGCTCCTCGACCGTGCGCATCACGTATGCCTGCTGGGGATCCACGCCGGGCATCGTCGTCTCCGGCGGAGGGGGCCGCAACCCAGCGGGGGCCCAGTTCACATTGCGTTCATCGCCGCCGTGAGTCGCGAGGGGGCCGCTGACTAGCCTCGACGGCGGTCCCGAGGGCGTTCACACCACGTTCACATTTGGGAAACGGCCGGGCAATCGCCTGCTGGCAGGGTTCCGCCGTCACAGTCCACCTCTCTGAAGTGAAGGAGATCGCCCGTGGCGATCAAGGCCGAGTACATCTGGATCGACGGCACCGAGCCGACGGCGCGTCTCCGCTCCAAGACCAAGGTCGTGGCCGAGGCGCCCAGCGAGTGGCCCATCTGGGGCTTCGACGGCTCCAGCACCAACCAGGCCCCGGGCGACTCGTCCGACTGCGTGCTGAAGCCGGTCGCGGTCGTGCCCGACCCCATCCGGGGCGGGGACGACGTGCTGGTGCTGTGCGAGGTCCTCTACATCGACATGACCCCCCACGTCACCAACACCCGGGCCGCGCTGCGGGCCGTGGAGGAGCAGTACGGCGACCAGGAGCCCCTGTTCGGCATCGAGCAGGAGTACACGTTCTTCTCCGACGGCCATCCCCTGGGCTTCCCCAAGGGCGGCTTCCCGGCCCCGCAGGGCTTCTACTACTGCGGCGTCGGGGCCGACGAGGTGTACGGCCGTGACATCGTCGAGGCCCACCTGGAGGCGTGCCTGGAGGCCGGCCTGACCCTCTCGGGCATCAACGCCGAGGTCATGCCCGGCCAGTGGGAGTTCCAGGTCGGCCCGCTGTCGCCGCTGGAGGTGTCGGACCAGATGTGGCTGGCCCGCTGGCTGCTCTACCGCATCGCCGAGGACTTCGACGTGGCCGCCACGCTCGACCCCAAGCCGGTGAAGGGCGACTGGAACGGCGCCGGGGCCCACACCAACTTCTCGACCAAGGCCATGCGCGAGGGCTACGACGCCATCATCGCCGCCTGCGAGTCGCTGGGCGCCCCGGGCAAGGTCGAGGAGCACGTGGCCGGCTACGGCGCCGACATCGAGCACCGCCTCACCGGCCTGCACGAGACCGCCCCGTGGAACGAGTTCAGTTACGGCGTGTCCGACCGGGGTGCCTCCATCCGCATCCCGTGGCAGGTGGCCCAGGACAAGAAGGGCTACATCGAGGATCGTCGGCCCAACGCCAACATGGATCCCTACGTGGTGACCCGCCTCATCACCAACACGGTCTGCTCCGCCGCTCTCTGAGCGGGGCGCCGATCGGCGTTCGGACCGGAGGGCCGGCTCCCCTGGGGGCCGGCCCTCCGTCGCGCCCGGGGTCCGCTCGTCCGTCCGGGTGTGGCGCGGCGGTGGGCCTCTGGTGCGACCGTCGGCCGCAGTTCTGAGGCGCCACGGCGCGCTCCCGTGGGCCCTGGCGCCTCAGAAGGGGGTGGGGCGGGCGTCCAGACAAGTGTCAGGCGAACGGTGGCGGCGCCGGGGAGGGGTAGCTTCGGGCGCCGGACCCGTGACCGTCGACCCGTGGAGGGACCCGTGGAGCAGCGCACCCCGGCCGAGGTGCTCGACGCCGTCTCCGAGCACGAGGTCGCCTTCGTCGACTTCCGGTTCTCGGACCTCCCCGGCGTGATGCAGCACGTCACCATCCCGGCGGCGGTGCTGACCGAGGCTCACTTCGAGACCGGGCACCCCTTCGACGGGAGCTCGGTGCGGGGCTTCCAGCAGATCCAGGAGTCGGACATGATCCTGGTCCCGGACCCGGACACGGGCTACCTGGACCCGTTCCGGCCGCATCCCACCTACGTGCTCCACTGCTTCGTGGCCGACCCGGTCACCGGTGAGAGCTACTCCCGGGACCCGCGCCACATCGCCCGCAAGGCCGAGCAGCACCTGTTCGCCACCGGGGTGGCCGACACCGCGTACTTCGGGCCCGAGCCCGAGTTCTTCGTGTTCGACGACGTGCGCTTCGAGACCCGGCCCAACGGCGCCTTCTACGAGGTCGACTCGGTGGAGGGCCAGTGGAACACGGGCCGGGACGAGCGGCCCAACCTGGGCTACAAGCCCCGGACCAAGCAGGGGTACTTCCCGGTGCCGCCCATGGACCAGCTCCACGACCTGCGATCGCAGATGGCGCTGAACCTGGAGCAGGTGGGGGTGCCGGTCGAGCTGCACCACCACGAGGTGGCCTCCGGCGGCCAGGGCGAGATCGGCATCCGCTTCGACACCCTGCTGGCCATGGCCGACAAGCTGATGACGTTCAAGTACGTCCTCAAGTCCACGGCCTGGGAGGCGGGCAAGAGCCTGACCTTCATGCCCAAGCCGATCTTCGAGGACAACGGCTCGGGCATGCACACCCACCAGTCGCTGTGGAAGGGGGGCGAGCCCCTGTTCTACGACGAGACCGGCTACGCCGGACTCTCCGACCTGGCCCGCTGGTACATCGGGGGCCTGCTCCACCACGCCCCGGCGTTGCTGGCCTTCACCAACCCCACCACCAACAGCTTCAAGCGCCTGGTGCCGGGCTACGAGGCCCCGGTGAACCTGGTCTACAGCCAGCGCAACCGCTCGGCCTCGTGCCGCATCCCGCTGGCCAACCTGTCGCCCAAGGCCAAGCGGGTGGAGTTCCGCTGCCCGGACTCCACCGGCAACCCGTACCTGGCCTTCAGCGCCATGCTGCTGGCCGGCCTGGACGGCATCGAGAAGCGGATCGAGCCGCCCGAGCCGGTGGACAAGGACCTGTACGACCTGCCCCCCGAGGAGCTGGCCGGCGTGCCCCAGGTGCCGGCCTCGCTGGAGGCGGCCTTGGACGCCTTGGAGGCCGACAGCGACTTCCTCCGCGCCGGCGACGTCTTCACCGACGACCTGATCGACACCTGGGTGGCCTACAAGCGCACCAGCGAGGTCGACGCCCTCCGCCTCCGCCCCCACCCCTACGAGTTCACCCTCACCTACGACATCTAGCAGAGCGACCCTCTGACCAGGTCTTACTGGCTCCTGAGGTCGCGTGTGGAGTGCGAGCGCCGGGCCGAGCTGCGCCGCCGGCGCGCTGAGGCCACCGGCATGACCGATGGCAACCCACCGGGCCGGACCGGTGCGCAGGTCCCCCGCCGAGACGAGCGGTCACGGCCTCCCGTTGAGCTGGGTCGGCGTCGGGGTCGGGTACCGTCGCCGGCCATGGCCGTGCACGTGGAGCAGCAGGGTGATGCCGACGCGGTGCGCGTGGTCACCATCGATCGGCCCGAACGTCGCAACGCCATCGACGCCGAGCACGTCGAGGCCCTCCGCGACGCGGTGGCCGACAGCCCGGCCGGGACCCGGGCCCTGGTGCTGCGGGGGGTCGACGGCCACTTCTGCGCTGGCGCCGACATCAAGGGCATCGAGGGGCCGGAGTTCGCCGTGCTCCTGCGGGGCCTGCTCCACGCCCTGCGCGACGCCCCCTTCGCCTGCATCGCCGGGGTGGAGGGCGCCGCCCTGGGGGCGGGCACCCAACTGGCCATCGCCTGCGACCTGCGCACCGCGACGCCGGACGCCACCTTCGGCATCCCGGCCTCCAAGCTCGGGCTCATGGTCGACCTGTGGACCGTCCAGCGCCTGGTCGCCCTGGCCGGCCAGGGGCCAGGCCGGGCCATGCTCCTGGCCGCCGACACCCTCACCGGTGAGGACGCCGTGCGGCTGGGCCTGGCCCAGCGGGTCGGGGGTCCGGACGCGGCGGTGGCCTGGGCCGGCGAGGTGGCCACCAAGGCCCCGTTGACCATCGCCGGCCACAAGCTGATGCTCAACACGCTCGACGCCACCCTGCCCACCGACCCCGCCGTCACCGCGGCCTTCGACCGGGCCTGGGCCAGCACCGACCTGGCTGAGGGCAAGGCCGCCTTCGCCGAGCGCCGCCTCCCCATGTTCCGCGGTGCCTGAGGGCGGCCGACCGCCGAACGGCGGTCAGATCGAGAGGCCGAGGGTGCGGACCAGGCCCTCGTAGCTGAAGCTCTCGAAGAACAGGTAGAGCACCACCAGGCAGATCGGCGTCCCCACCAGGTAGGGGACGGCTCGGCGGGCCAGGCCCCGGCGGCGCTGGCGGTACGCCAGCACCCGAGTGGCGGCCCACAGGGCCAGGCACAGCAGGCCCCACCAGGCCCCGGGGAAGGTCAGGGCCGGCTCGGTGACGAAGGCGTCGATGGCCCCCTCGTCCGGGCCGTGCTCCCCGCCCGAGGCCTCGATGACCTCCCGGGCCGCGTCCTCCTGCCCCGGCAGCGTGGGGACCGGCGTGCCCACCAGGGCGGCCACCACGATGATGCGCTGGTCGGCCGAGTGCTTGGGGTGGCAGGCGGTCAGGGTGAGCAGGTCCTCGCCGTCGGGATCCTCGGGGGTGGCGTTCTGGGGCTGCACCACCTCGACGGCGGTGGGCTCCACGATCCGGATCTCCCGCACCTCGTAGCGGAACCGCCCCTGGAGCGTCTCGAACAGGATCTCGTCCCCGGCCACCAGGTCCTCGACGTTGTGGAGCGGGGCCCCGTAGGTGGTGCGGTGGCCGGCCACCGCGGCGTTGCCGGCCTGGCCGGGCAGGGGCGTGCCCGGGTAGTGGGCCGCGCCTCGCTCGAGCTGGTCGGTGCCGGTGCCCTCCACGGTCCAGAAGCGGTGCACGCCGATGGCCGGGATGGAGAAGTTGCCGATGGGCTGGCCCAGGGCCGGCGGGGCGATGTCCGGCGCCACCGCGGGGGGCCCGACCGTGGTCGGGGCCGTGGTCGAGGTGGTGGGCGCCGGGGCGGTGGTCGACGCGGTGGCCGACGGCTCGGTGGTGGGCGGCGGGGCGGCCCCGTCGTCGACCAGGGTGGAGAACTCGTCAGCCAGCTCCCCCTGGGACCGGTCGGTCTGCAGGTTGGTGCCCCACAGCTGGTAGGCGACCAGCAGCAGGATCACCGTGCCGCTGGTGATCATCAGGCGCCCCACCGCGCCCACCACCCGGGCCACCCGGTGCCGGGAAGGGGGGCGGTCGGGCCCGCGGTCGGGATCGTCAGCGGGGCCACCGGGCTCCTCCGGCGCGGCCTCCGTGTCCGAGGTGAGCACCCGGACACAGTAGGGGCGGTGGCCGGGCCCGGCGCGAGCGCCGGCGGGCCGCACCCGGGCTCTGCCTGGTCCGGTCGGGCTGCGGTCGGCGGTCTCTGGGCTCCGCCTGGTCCGGTCGGGCTCCGGGCGGCGACCCGGCCTCCCCTAACCTGCGCCTCTCGCATGGAGCCCGCCGTCGACCTCCGTGGCGCCGTCGCCCTCGTCGGCCGCTTCCCCGCCCTCGCCGGCGCCGACCTCACCGTCGAGCGGGGCGAGGTGGTGCTGCTCCAGGGCCCCAACGGGGCGGGCAAGACGACCCTCCTGCGGTGCTGCGCCGGCCTGGTGCCCGTGGTCGACGGCCGGGCCCGGGTCCTGGGGGTCGACCTCCGGGCCGGCACCGGGCCCGTGCGCCACCGGGTCGGCCTCCTGGCCCACGCCACCGGCCTCTACGACGACCTCACGGTGGAGGACAACGTCCGCTTCTGGGGCCGGGCCGCCGGGGCCCGGCCGGTCGACGTGGCCGCCGCCCTCGACCGCCTGGGGTTGGCCGGCCGGCTGCGCACGGTGCCGGTGGCCCGCCTCTCGGCCGGGCAGCGGCGCCGCACCTCGCTGGCCGTGCTGGTGGCCCGCCGGCCCGAGCTGTGGCTGCTGGACGAGCCCCACGCCGGCCTGGACCAGGCCGGCCGCGACCTGGTCGACGGCCTGATCGGCGAGGCCGTCGACGCCGGGGCCACGGTGCTGCTCTCGTCCCACGAGCTGGATCGCGCCGCCGCGGTGGCCCACCGCCAGGTGGAGGTGGTCGGTGGCCAGGTCCGCCCCGTCCCGGTGTCCGGGAGCGGTGGCGTCGTGGCGGCCGGCGCCAGCCCCCGAGGTGGCGAGCCACCGGCGGGGCCGACGACCGGCGCAGGACCGGAGCACGAGCGAGGAGCCGGCGATGTGGCGTGACGCGTGGCTGGTGGCGGCCAAGGACCTCCGCATCGAGGTGCGCACCCGGGTGGCCGTCAACCAGATCGCCCCCTTCGCGGTGCTGGTGCTGCTCCTGTTCGCCTTCGCCCTGGACTCCGAGCGGGCCGTCCTGTCCCGGGCCACCCCCGGCCTGTTCTGGGTGGCGGTGCTGCTCTCGGCCCTGCTGGCCATCCAGCGGTCCTTCGCCCTGGAGGCGGTGGACGGGGTCCGCGACGCCCTGCGCCTCTCGGGCCTGCAGCCGGCCGGCATCTTCCTGGGCAAGGTCGCCTCGGTCACGGTGCAGCTCCTGGCCCTGGAGCTGCTGCTGGCCCTGGGCGTCGTGGCCCTCTACGACGCCGAGCTGGCCACCCCCCTGCTCCTGGTGCCGACCTGCGTGGTGGCCACCGTCGGCCTGGCCGCGGTGGGGTGCCTGTACGGGGTGCTGTCGGCCGGCCAGCGGGTGGCCGAGACGTTGCTGCCCCTGCTCCTGCTGCCGGCCCTGGCCCCCCTGCTGCTGGCCGCCACCCAGGCCTTCGGGGCCGCGGTGGACGGCACCGCGGCCGACGGGGGCCGCTGGCTGGGCCTGCTGGCCGCCTTCGCCGCCGCCTACGTGGCCATCGGCATCGCCACCTTCGGCGTCCTCCTCGACGACGGCTGACCAGGCCCGGCGCCGCGGCCGGCCCACGCCTGAAACGCCCCGGGCCTCCCGACTTGCCAGGGAGGGGGAGCACGGTGTGCGCTGGTGTCCGCCCATGAACGCCACGACCGCCTCCAAGGCCACGCGCGTGCTCGGAGCCCTGGCCCTCCTCGGTCTCGGCCTGTTGCTCCTCTACGGCCTCGTCCTGTCACCGGCCGACGGCGTGTCGGTCAGCCAGGCCGCCGAGGACCCCAGGGCCCGCATCGGCCAGGGCGAGATCGTCCGCATCATGTACGTCCACGTCCCCACCGCCATCATCGCCTTCCTGGCCTTCTTCGTGGCCGTGGCCGGCAGCATCGGCTACCTGGTCCGCCGGTCGGAGTGGTGGGACCTGCTGGCCCACGCCTCGGCCGAGCTGGGGGCGGTGCTCATCTTCGCCACCCTGGTCACCGGGGCCCTGTGGGGCGAGCCCACCTGGGGGACGTACTGGGAGTGGCAGGACGCCCGCCTGACCACCACCGCCATCCTGTTCTTCCTGGTGCTCGGCTACCTGGCCGTGCGCCGCCTGCCCATGGATCGCGAGCGCCGGTCCCGCATCGCCGCCGTGGTCGGCCTGCTCCTGGCCCCGGCCACCGTGGTGTGCCACTACGCCACCACCTGGTGGCGCACCCTCCACCAGGGCCCCACCATCAGCCGCCTCGACCCCCAGATCGACGGGCTCATGCTGTTCAGCCTGATGGTCGGGATGGCCACCTTCCTGGTCCTCTACGCCTGGCTGCTGCTGCACCGCTTCCGGGTGCTGTGGCTGGAGAACCGGGTCGAGGACATGGGCCTGGACGCGGCCCTGGCCGAGCGCCGGGCCGAGGCCACCCCGCCGGTCCCGCCAGCGTCGGCTGACGCCGGTTGGGCGCCCACCCCGGGGGCCACGTCGTGATGCTGGCCCTGGCCGAGTGGGGCTCGGTGGCCCTGGCCTACGGCATCGTGCTGGTCTCGCTGCTGGCCCTGGCCGTCCGCAGCGCCCAGCGGGGCCGCCGCCTGGCCCAGCAGGTCCCGGAGGACCGCCGCCGATGGATGTGACCGGCCCCGCAGGCGGAGACGGCGCGGGCGCGGCCCCGGGGACCGGCGGCGACGCCGGCCCGGAGCTCGACCTGTCGCCCCGGACCGGACCCGACGGGGGGGCCGGCCGCCCTCGCTCCCGGAGCCGGGCCGTGGTCGGCGGGCTGGTCATCGCCGCCCTGCTGGGAGCCATCGGCTTCGTGGCCGTCCGCCAGCTCCAGGGCTCCTCCGTCTACTACTACAACGCCGACGAGGCGGTGGCCGAGCGGCCCGAGATCGGCGACCGCCGCGTCCGGGTCCAGGGCACCGTCGTGGGCCAGCCGGTCGAGGTCGACGACGAGACCGTCACCTTCACCATCGCCTTCCGGGGGGCGTCCATCGACGTGCGCCACCAGGGGGCCGAGCCGCCGCCCCTGTTCGACGCCAACGTGCCCTCGGTGGTCGAGGGCCGCTTCGCCCCCGACGGGACGTTCCTGTCCGACCGCATCGTGATCAAGCACTCCGAGCAGTACAAGGAAGAGAACTCGGACCGGGTGGACCCGGCGGCCCCGTGACGCGGCGATCGCAGCCCGGGCGGGACGGGGTCCCGACGTGAACGCCGCGCTGGGCACGGCCGGCGTGGCCCTGGCCCTGGTGTCGGCCCTGGGCGGGGCGGCCACGGTGGTGGTGGCCCAGGCCACGGGCCGGCGGAGGGTGCTGCGCCAGGTCCCGTCGTTCGTGTTCCTCTGCGCCCTCGGCGCGGTGGTGGCCACCGTGGCCATGCAGCGGGCCCTCATCACCCGCGACTTCTCGGTGGGGTTCGTGGCCGAGAACGGCAGCCGCTCCACCTCCCTGCCCTTCACCATCTCCACCATGTGGTCGGCCCTGGAGGGCTCGATCCTGCTGTGGGGCCTGGTGCTGGTGGGCTACGTGGTGGCCGTGGCCCGGAAGTTCCGCGACCGCCTGAGCGACCCGCTGGTGGCCTGGGCCATGTTGGTGCTGTTCCTGGTGGTGGCCTTCTTCTTCGCGCTGATGGCCGGGCCGGCCAACCCGTTCCACACCGTGGCCGACCCCCCGCTCGACGGGCCCGGGCCCAACCCGCTGCTGCAGGACCACCTGCTGATGGCCTTCCACCCGCCCATGCTCTACCTGGGCTACGTGGGCTTCACCGTGCCCTTCGCCTTCGCCGTCGGCGCCCTGGCCACCGGCCGGGTGGGGGAGGGGTGGCTGGTCGAGACCCGCCGCTGGACGCTGTTCGCCTGGGGCTTCCTGACCATCGGCATCGTGCTGGGCGCCTGGTGGAGCTACGAGGTGCTGGGCTGGGGCGGCTACTGGGCCTGGGACCCGGTGGAGAACGCGTCCCTGCTGCCGTGGCTCACCGGCACCGCCTACCTGCACTCGGTGATGGTCCAGGAGCGCCGGGGGATGCTGCGGGTCTGGAACCTGTCGCTGCTGTGCGCCACGTTCTCGCTCACCATCCTGGGCACGTTCCTGACCCGTTCGGGGGTGCTCGACTCGGTGCACGCCTTCTCCGAGTCGGCCATCGGGCCGCTGTTCCTGGGCTTCTTCGCCCTGATCGTGGTGGTGACCCTGGGCCTCATCGGCTGGCGGGGCGACGTGCTGCGGGCCCCGGGGCGCATCGACTCGCCGCTGTCGCGGGAGGGGGCGTTCCTGGCCAACAACGTGCTGTTCACCGGCTTCGCCTTCGTGGTCCTCTTCGGCACCGTGTTCCCCCTCATCGCCGAGGCCCTCGACGACCGGCGGGTGTCGGTGGGCGTGCCCTACTTCAACCGCATGTCGGGCCCCATCGGCCTGGCCCTGCTGTTCCTCATGGCCGTGGCCCCGGCCCTGCCCTGGCGCAAGGCCTCGACCGAGACCTTGTCGCAGCGGCTGCTGTGGCCGGCCTGGTCGGGCGGCGCGGTGCTGGTGGCCTGCGTGGTGGCCGGGGTGCGGGGCGTCGTGCCCCTGGTGGCCTTCGGCCTGGGCGCCTTCGCTGCTGCCGCCGCCGTCCGCCAGGTGGTGCTGGCCACCCGTCGGCACGGCTGGCGGGGCTTCGTGGGCCGCACCAACGGCGGGATGATCGTCCACCTCGGGGTGGTGATGATCGCGGTGGGGCTGGCCGCCTCCGGGTCGTTCGCCGAGCAGGCCGAGGCCCGCCTGGCCCCGGGCGAGACCCGGCGGGTGCACGGCCACGAGGTCCGCTTCGAGTCGTTCAGCGAGAGCGACGCCGATCCCTCCCGCCTGGTCCGGGCGGCCCACCTCGACGTCGACGGCTCCGCCCTGTCGCCCCGCCTCCAGCGCTTCCCCAACGCCAGCCAGGAGCTGGGCAAGCCCGCGGTGCGCTACGGCGTGGGCGACACGGTGTACCTGGCCCTGCTGGAGGGCCCCCGGGCCAGCGACGACACCATCCTGGTCCGCATCATCGTCCAGCCCATGGTGGCCTGGCTGTGGGTCGGGGGCCTGGTGATGGTGGCGGGCACGGCGCTCTCCGCCTTCCCCGGACGTCGCCGCCGGGGCACCGATCCCACCTCCGCCGACCTGGTCGGCTCGCGGCCGGTCGGGGGGCGCCACAGCGCCGCCGGCGACGCCGACGACGGGGGTGGTGCCGGCGACCGCCCTGCCGGTGACCTGAGCCCCACCGGCGGCGGTGATCGCGACCCCGATGCCGGGGACGCTCGGCAACCGGTGGGGGCGCCGTGAGCGAGCGGTCCGGCGCCGGCCCCGACCCCCGGGACGATCGCGACGCTCGGGACGGCGACGACGACCTGGGCCCTCCCGCCGGCGACCGGCGCGGTGGCCCGGGGAGCGCCCCACCCCGGGCTCGGGGGCGCCTGGCCCTGGCCGTGGCCGTGCCCCTCGGTGTGGTCCTGCTGCTGTTCGTGGTGCTGCTGGCGTCGCGGGACCCGGCCGGCGAGCGCCAGGTGCAGAGCCCGCTGCTGGGCCGGGCCGCGCCCCGCATCGAGGGCACCACCATCCGGGGCCGGCCCTTCGACTCCGCCGCCTACGACGGCCGGTGGCTGGTGGTGAACTTCTTCGCCACCTGGTGCGCCCCGTGCATCGAGGAGCACCCCGAGCTCATGGCCTTCCAGCGGACCCAGGCCGAGGCCGGGGAGGCCAACGTGGTCAGCGTGGTGTTCTCCGACGACGAGGCCTCCGTGCGCCGGTTCTTCGCCCGCCAGGGCGGCGACTGGCCGGTGGTCCTGGCCGAGGGCACCACCATCCCCGACTGGGGGGTGGCCGGCGTGCCCGAGTCGTTCGTGGTGGACCCGACCGGCGTGGTGCGGGCCAAGCTGGTGGGTGGGGTGACGGCGGCGGGGCTGCAGCGCTTCCTCGACGGCGCCCGGGGGGCTCCCCGATGAGCCGGCGCCTGATGTGGGCCATCCTCGCCGTCGTGGTGGTGGTGGCCGTGGTGGTCGGCGCCCAGGGCTCCGGGGCCCGGACGCCCGACCAGCGTCGCCAGTCCATCGCCAGCGGGGTGCGCTGCCCCAAGTGCCCGGGCCAGTCGGTGCTCTCCAGCGACGCCCCGTCGGCCGAGGCCATCCGCGACCTGATCGCCGCCGATGTGGCCGCCGGGCGCTCCGACGACGCCATCCGCAACCGGCTGGTGGCCCGCTACGGCGAGGACATCCTGCTCAACCCGCCCCGGTCGGGCTTCGCCGGCCTGGTGTGGGTGATCCCGGTGGCCGCCGTCGTCGGCGCCTTCGGGGGCCTGGCCCTGGCCTTCCGCCGCTGGGAGCGGCAGGCGCCGGGTGGCCCCTCGGGCCGGGACCGGGCTCTGGTGGCCGCCGCCCTGGCCGACGAGGCCGACGGGATCGACGACCCCCACGGCGAGGGCTCGGGCCGGTGACCCCGCCGGAGGACCGCCCCGACGGCGACGAGACCCGCCGGGCGACCCCGGAGGACCGCCCCGACGGCGACAAGCCCCGCCGGGCCACCGACGGCCGTTCCCGCGACGACCGACCCGGTCCGGCTGTCGCCCGGCCGTCGCCCGCCGCTCGGCGGGCCGCGGCCCAGACCCCGCGACTGCGCCGGGGCGCCTCGATGGGCGCGGCGGCGGCCGACGCCGCCCGGGGGCGCCGGCAGGCGTCGGACCGGCCGTCCCCGTCCGCCGGCCCCTCGCCCTCCCCTGCCTCCCCGGGCGGGACCGCCTCCTCGGCTCGCCCTGCTCCCTCGACCGGCCCTGCCTCCTCGGCACGCCGTGCGACCTCGGCTCGCCCCTCGGCCTCGCCCTCGGCGCGGTCCGGCGCGTCCCGCTCCGCGGTGGAGGCCGCGGTCGCGGTCGAGCCCGGCGTCGACGCCGGGGGCCGGGACGAGAGCACGGAGTTCCTGCTCCAGAGCCTGCGCGACCTCGACCGCGAGCGGGAGGCGGGCGACATCGACGAGGACGACTACGCCGCCCTGCGCGACGACTACACCGCCCGGGCCGCCGCCGCCCTCCGGGCCGAGCAGCGGGGCCAGGCCCCTCCCGTCCCACCCTCCCGGCCCCGGTCCTGGCTCCAGCGCAGCCTGGTGCTGCTGGGCGTGGTCGGCTTCGCGGTGCTGTCCGGGGTGCTGGTGGCCCAGGCTGTCGGCCGTCGCGACCAGGGTCAGGGGGTCACCGGCGAGGTGACCAGCTCCCCCACCCAGGAGGCCAGCCGCTGCATCGGCCTCACCGCCCAGGGCGAGTACGTCGACGCCCTCTCCTGCTACCAGGAGGTGCTCGACGACGATCCCGACAACGTGGTGGCCCGCACCTACCTGGGCTGGACCCTCGTCCTGACCGCCCGCCAGGCCGGCGACGCCCTGTCCGGCGACCAGCTCACCGAGCTGTACGTGCAGGCCCGGACCCAGCTCGACCGGGCCGTGGAGGTCGATCCCCGCTACGCCGACGCCCGGGCCTTCCAGGTCATCCTGGCCGTGTGGGAGGGCCGCTTCGAGGAGGCCCAGCGCCAGCTCGCCCTCTTCGACGAGCTCGACGCCCCCGCCGACGTGCAGCGCCAGGTCGACTCCCAGCGCCAGGCCATCGCCGACGGCCTGGCCACCGAGGCCGGAGGCGGCGGTGCGACGGAGGGACCGGGCGACGCCCCCGAGGGCACCGACGACGGGCCGTCCGGCGGGGCCGGGACCACGGAGCCCACCCCGGGCTCCGACGAGTCGCCCCCGCCCTGACCGAGGGGCCCAGCCGCGCCGGTGCCCGCCCGAGTCGGCGCCCGCCCGAACCGTGCAGCTGGCCCACGATCCGGCCATCGGCTCCGGTCGGCCGTCCGGCGAGGCCACCCTCCTGCCGGCGGACCGGTCGCTCCTGCTAGAGAAGGGCGATGGGACCGTTCGATCCACCGGTCACCGCGGTCCGAGAGATCGTGGCCCGGGCCCTGGCCGAGGACCTGACCCCGCTGGGGGACATCAGCTCCGCTCTCCTGCCCCCCGGAGCCACGGCCGAGGCCGAGCTGCGCACCCGGGCCGCCGGGGTGGTGGCCGGCACCGCCTGCGTGGATGAGACCCTGCGCCAGGTCGACCACCGCCTGGCCGCGGCCTGGCAGGTCACCGAGGGCGACCCCGTCGACGCCGGTGCCACCCTGGCCCTGGTGCGGGGCCCGCTGGCCTCGATGCTCACGGCCGAGCGCACCGCCCTCAACCTCATCTCCCACCTCTCGGGCGTGGCCACCCTCACCCGCCGCTTCGTGGAGGCCGCTGGCCCCGACCTCCGGGTGTGGGACACCCGCAAGACCACGCCGGGCCTGCGCGCCCTGGAGAAGGCGGCCGTGCGGGCCGGCGGGGGTGCCAACCACCGGGGAAACCTGTCCGAGTGGGTGATGCTCAAGGACAACCACCTGGAGCTGGTCGGCGTGGCCGAGGCCGTGGGCCGGGCCCGGGAGCTGTTCCCGGCCCGAACCGTCCACGTCGAGTGCGACACCCACGAGAAGGTGGTCGAGGCCCTCGACGCCGGGGCCGATGCCCTGCTCCTCGACAACATGGCCCCTGCCGAGGTGCGGCGCTGCGTGGCCACCGTGGAGGAACACGCGGCCGGAGGGGAGCGCCGTCCCCTGGTGGAGGTGTCGGGCGGCATCTCCCTGGAGACGGTGCGCCCCTACGCCGATACCGGCGCTGACCTGGTGTCCTCGGGGTCGCTCACGAGCTCGGCGCCTGTCCTCGACATCGGCCTCGACGTGGTCGTCACCCACCGCGACTGACGGGAGCTGACAGGCCCGGGGGTTTCGGGTTGGCGGGGACGGGAACCGTGGGGAGGCCCGGTGAGAGGACCCCATGGCCCACCAGCTCGTGGAGATGGCCGACGTGCAGAAGCACTTCGGGCCCCTCCACGTGCTGAAGGACGTCGACCTCACGGTGGCCCGGGGCGAGGTGGTGGTCGTCATCGGCCCCTCGGGATCGGGCAAGTCCACCCTGTGCCGCACCATCAATCGCCTCGAACCCGTCGACTCGGGCACCATCGCCGTCGACGGTGAGCCTCTGCCCCAGGAGGGGGCGGCCCTGGCCCGTCTGCGAGCCGACGTGGGCATGGTGTTCCAGAGCTTCAACCTGTTATCCCACATGACGGCCCTGCAGAACGTCTCCCTCGGCCCGATGCGGGTGCGAGGCCGCAAGAAGGCCGACGCCGAGGAGCACAGCCGGGAGCTGCTGGCCCGGGTGGGCCTGGCCGAGAAGGCCGATGCCATGCCGGCCGAGCTCTCCGGCGGCCAGCAGCAGCGGGTGGCCATCGCCCGGGCCCTGGCCATGGACCCCAAGCTCATCCTCTTCGACGAGCCCACCTCCGCCCTCGACCCCGAGATGATCAGCGAGGTGCTCGACGTCATGGTCGAGCTGGCCGCCTCGGGCATGACGATGATCGTCGTCACCCACGAGATGGGGTTCGCCCGCAAAGCCGCCGACCGCGTCGCCTTCATGGACGAGGGCGAGATCGTCGAGACCCAGCCCCCGGCCGCCTTCTTCGACGCCCCGGAGAGCACCCGAGCCCGTGACTTCCTCTCCAAGATCCTCAGCCACTGACCCCCGACGGAAGGTTCCTCCGATGACGCGCCACCCACGACTGCGCACGCTCCTCTGCCTGCTGTTGCCCTTCGCGTTCCTCCTCTCCGCCTGCGGGGATGACGACGAGGGCCTGGACAGCAACTCGGGCGGCTCCACCGAGCCCGAGCCCGAGGTCGAGCAGACCGAGTTCCCGGAGGGATCCACCATGGCCCGGCTCCAGGAGGCGGGCACGATCAAGATCGGGGTGAAGTACGACCAGCCGGGCCTGGGTTCGGTGAGCCTGGAGTCGGAGGAGCCCGAGGGCTTCGACATCGAGATGGGCAAGCTGGTGGCGGCCAAGCTGGGAATCGAGCCCGACGGCATCCAGTTCGTCGAGACGGTCTCGGCCAACCGGGAGACGTTCATCGAGAACGGCACCGTCGACGTCGTGATCGCCACCTACACGATCAACGACGAGCGCAAGCAGGTCGTCGACTTCGCCGGGCCCTACTACGTGGCCGGCCAGGACCTCCTCGTGGGTGCCGACGACGAGACCATCAACGGTCCGGACGACCTGGCCGGCAAGCGAGTGTGCGCCGCCAGCGGGTCCACGCCGATCGAGCGCATCCGCACCGACTACCCCGAGGCCGAGCCCGTCGAGTTCGACACCTACACCGAGTGCGTCGACCAGCTCCTCGCCGACCAGATCGACGCGGTGAGCACCGACGACATCATCCTCGCCGGCTACGCCGCCGACCCGAAGTACGAGGGCGAGTTCCGCGTCGTGGGCGAGACGTTCAGCGAGGAGCCCTACGGCATCGGCCTGAAGAAGGGCGACGACGACTTCCGGACCTTCCTCAACGACGTGATCGAGGGCGCCTACGAGGACGGGTCGTGGGAGTCGGCCTTCGACGCCACCCTGGGTGCCAGCGGCGTCGAGGCCCCCGAGCCCCCGGAGGTCGACCGGTACTGAGGCGACGGCGCACGGTCGGTCGACCATGACCCGACATGGCACGCGGTAGGCCGCGGTGGACACCGTCTGGGAGAACCGTGACCTGATCCTCGACGGGTTCGCGATGACCGTGCGCCTGTTCGCGGTGTCGGGCCTGCTCGCCCTGGTCGCCGGCACCCTGCTGGCGATCATGCGGGTGGGCCCGATCCCGCCCGTCCGCTGGGCAGCCAGCACCTACGTCACCGTCCTTCGCAACACCCCGCTCACCCTGGTCTTCGTCTTCTCCACCTTCGGGCTACCCCGTCTGGAGGTGCGGCTGGAGTTCGTCACCTTCGCCATCGTCGCCCTCACCGCCTACACGTCGGCCTTCGTGTGCGAGGCGGTGCGCGCCGGCATCAACTCCGTCGCCGCCGGGGAGATCGAGGCGGCCCGGGCGCTGGGGCTGTCCTTCCGCCAGGTGCTCACGCTGGTGGTGCTGCCCCAGGCCTTCCGGGCCATCGTGCCCCCGCTCACCGGGGTGTTCAACGCCCTCCTGAAGAACACGTCGGTGGCGGTGGCCTTCAACGTGGCCGAGGCCAACGCCATCTACCGCCGCCTCCAGAACCTCGACGGCAGCGCCACCATCCCGCTCCTGCTCACCCTGGCCGGTGGCTACGTGGTCCTCGCCGCCGTCCTCTTCGGCGCCTCCCGCCTCGTCGAGCGGCGCGTGGCGGCGGTGCGGTGACCGTCGCCCTCTACGACGAGCCCGGCCCCCGGGCCCGGCGGCGCATCCTCGTCGGGAGCGTCATCGGCGCCGCCGCCCTCCTCCTCCTCGGGGCCTACGTCGCCAAGCGGCTCGACGACACCGGCCAGTTCCGGTCCGAGTACTGGGCACCCTTCGGCGGGGCCGGCGTGCAGCGCATCCTGCTCCGGGGGCTGCTGGCCACCCTGCGCGCCGCCGGCCTGGCCCTCGTTCTGGCCATCGCCCTCGGCGTCGTGCTGGCCGTCGGACGCCTCTCCGAGCGCCGGGTGCTGCGCATCCTCAGCGGCGCCGTCGTCGAGCTGTTCCGGGCCGTCCCCCTGGTCACCCTCATCCTGTTCGCCTTCATCGGCCTGCCCGAGCTGGGCATCGACACCGGGCCCTACTCGTCGGTGGTCATCGGCCTCACCCTCTACAACGGCTCGGTGCTGGCCGAGATCTTCCGGGCCGGCATCAACGCCGTGCCCCGGGGCCAGGTGGAGGCGGCCTACAGCATCGGCCTGCGCAAGGCGGCGGTGCTGCGCCTCGTCCTCATCCCCCAGGCGGTGCGCACGATGATGCCGGTGATCGTGAGCCAGATGGTGGTGCTCCTCAAGGACTCGGCCCTCGGCTTCATCGTCGCCTTCCCGGAGCTGCTCCGCAGTGGGCGGCGCATCTACACCAACGTGGGCAACGTCATCCCCACCGCCATCGTCGTGGCCGCCATCTACATCACCATCAACCTCAGCCTCAGTGCCATGGCCAACTGGTTGGAGCGCCGTCAGGGCGGGGGCCGACGGCGCCGCGACCGGGGTGAGGCCCGGCTGCCCCCCGAGCTGGGCGTCGGCGTCCCCGGCGGGACGGGGAGTGGGGCCTGAGCCCTCCGGGCAACACCGAGATTTCGGGCGGGGAGCGGGGGCGAGCATGCTGAGGGCGATCTGCTCCCCGGCAGCCGAGGCCCGAGTGGGCCAGGAGGACCCCGGTGCTGCTCGCCATCGACATCGGCAACACCCAGACCGTCATCGGCCTGTACGCCGGGGCCGGCGCCGTGGGCGAGGAGTCGGCCGCCTCCTCGGGGTCGCGCTGCGAGCAGGGCCTGCTCGACCACTGGCGCATCGCCACCAAGGCCGAGCGCACCGCGGATGAGCACGCCCTCATGGTCCAGGAGTTCCTGGGCTTCCACGGCTTCTCCTTCGACGACGACATCGACGGCATCGTCATCTCGTCGGTGGTGCCCCGGGCCACGGCCGCCTTCCGGGAGATGACCGAGCGCTACTTCGGCTTCCGGCCGGTGGTCATCGAGCCCGGGGTCCGCACCGGCATGCCCGTCCTCACCGACAACCCCCGGGAGGTCGGGGCCGACCGCATCGCCAACGCCATCGCCGCCATAGACGTGTTCGGCGGGCCGGCCATCATCATCGACTTCGGCACCGCCACCACCTACGACGCGGTGTCGGGCAACGGCGAGCTCCTGGGCTGCGCCATCGCCCCCGGCATCGACATCAGCCTGGACGCCCTGTACCAGCGGGCCGACGCCCTACGCCGCATCGAGCTGGCCGAGCCCCGCAGCGTCATCGGCCGCACCACGGTCGACGCCCTGCAGGCCGGGGCGGTCTACGGCTTCGCCGGCCAGGTCGACGGCATCGTGGATCGCATGGTCGACGAGGTGGGCCGGGATGCCACCATCGTGGCCACCGGCGGGCTGGCCGCGCTGATCGCCCCCTACACCCGGTCGATCGAGCTCATCGAGCCGTGGCTGACCCTCCACGGCCTTCGCCTCGTCTTCGCCAAGAACTAGTAGCCCGCCCCGACCGACCCCGCCCAGGACCCCGAGAGGCACTGCCGCCCCGTGACCACGTCCGCCGACCCCACCCAGCGCCCCGAGGGTGACGCCGACGCGCCGAGCGTGCCCGCCGTGCCGTACCGCTTCGAGCCGACCCACACCCCGGAGTCGCTCAAGCGGGCCTTCGCCGACCGGCTGGAGGCGGGGGAGGAGCCCGAGGGACCCGAGGTCGAGGTGCGCCTGGCCGGGCGCCTGGCCCTGCGCCGGGACTCGAAGAACTTCCTGTTCGTCACCCTGGTGCGGGCGGCCGACACCGATGGCGCCCGGCCGGCGGGACCCCCCGACGACACCGAACGTGGGTCGGACTCGGCCAAGCCCGGTCGCATCCAGCTCATGGCCACCGAGGACGGCACCCCCCGCTACGAGGCCTTCAAGGCCCTGCCCCTCGGCACCTGGATCGGCGTCACCCGGGGCACGGTGATGCGCACCCGGCGGGGCGAGCTGTCGGTCAAGGTCCGCGACTGGGTCACCCTGGCCGAGCCGACCCGGGCCTTCCCCGACAAGTGGCGGCCCACCGACGACCCCGAGTTCCGCTACCGGCAGCGCTACGCCGACCTGTGGGTCAACGACGAGGCCCGGCGCACCTTCCTGCTGCGCAGCCGGCTGCTGTCGCTGACCCGGCGCTGGTTGGAGGACCGGGGCTTCGTCGAGGTCGAGACCCCGCTGCTGCACCCCATCCCCGGCGGGGCCACGGCCACCCCCTTCACCACCCACCACAACGCCCTGGACCTCGACCTCTACCTGCGCATCGCCCCCGAGCTGTACCTGAAGCGGCTGGTGGTGGGCGGGATCGAGCGGGTGTTCGAGATCGGTCGGGTGTTCCGCAACGAGGGCCTCTCCCCCCGGCACAACCCCGAGTTCACGATGCTCGAGCTCTACCAGGCCTACGCCGACTATGGCGACGTGATGACCCTGACCGAGGAGCTGGTGGCCCACCTGGCCCGCGAGCTGTGCGGCACCACCGAGCTGGCCCACGGCGGCCGGCCCCTCGACCTCACCCCTCCGTGGCGCCGGGCCCGCATGACCGACCTGATCGAGGAGCAGATCGGCGTCGCCCTCGACGTGCGCCAGCCGGTCGAGGAGCTGCGGGCGGTGGCGGCCGAGCACGGCGTGGAGGTGGCCGACGACGCCGGCCCCGGCAAGGTCATCCTGGAGATCTACGAGAAGACCACCGAGGCCGCCCTGTGGGGCCCGGTGTTCGTCATCGACTACCCGCAGGAGGTCTCGCCCCTGGCCCGCCCCCACCGGGAGCGGCCCGGTGAGGTCGAGCGCTTCGAGGCCATCGTGGCCGGTCGGGAGCTGTGCAACGCCTTCAGCGAGCTCACCGACCCGGTCGACCAGCGGGAGCGGTTCGAGGACCAGGCCCGCCAGCGCGACGCGGGCGACGCCGAGGCCATGGCCGTCGACCTCGACTACATCCGGGCCCTGGAGTACGGGCTGCCCCCCACGGGGGGCCTGGGGGTGGGCATCGACCGCCTGGTGATGCTGCTGGCCGACGTGCCGTCCATCCGCGACGTGGTGCTGTTCCCCACCCTGCGCCCGGAGGCCGGGCCCGACGCCGACGGAGCCGACGGCTCGCCGGCCGACGGCGACGGGCCGGCCGGGCCGGAGCCCGGTCCCGGGGAGGGCTGAGGTGGGCACCCGCGTGCTGCTCTCGGGGATGGGCGGGGAGCTGGGCACGCGCGTCACCAACCTGCTGGAGGCCGACCCGTCCGTCGAGGCCATCGTGGGCCTGGACGTGGCCCCGCCCCGGGACCGCATCCCCCGGGCCGAGTTCCACCTGGTGGCGGCCCACGACCGCGACCGCATCGCCCGGATCGTGGCCGACGTCGAGCCCACCGCCGTGGTGCACCTGGGCACCTTCGAGCCCGACGCCCGGGTCGGCCGGCGCCAGGCCGCGACCATGACCGAGGCCCTGTCGGTGGCCACCCTGGGCGCCGCGGCCCGCAGCCCGGCCCTCGACCGCATCGTGGTCCGCAGCGGCATCGAGGTCTACGGCCGGCCCCGCGGCGGCCCGCACCGCCCCGACGAGACCGTCGAGCCCCGGCCCACCACGGCGTGGGGCCGGACCCTGGCCCGGCTCGAGGAGATGGCCACACGGGCCGCCCAGGCCGCGGACGTGCCCCTGTGCACCCTGCGGGTGGCGCCGGTGGTGGGTCCGCACGTCCCCAGCCCCCTGGGCCGCTACCTGCGGTTGCCGGCGGTGCCGGTGTCGGCGGTGGCCGACCCGCCGTTCTCGCTGCTGCACCAGGAGGATGCCTCCGCCGCCGTGGTCCGGGCCCTGGCCTCCGGCCTCGACCTCACCGTGAACGTGGTGGGGCCCGGGGCGGTGACGCCCACCCAGGCCGTCCGCCTCGGGGGCCGGGTGCCCCTGCCCACCGTCGGTCCCGGCTGGCTGGCCGCCCGCCTGGCCTGCGAGCTGGTCGGCGCGCCGCTGCCGGCCCACGTGGTGGAGCTGCTGCTGCGGGGCCGGGCGGCCGACGGGGCGCTGGGCCAGGAGGTCCTGGGCCTGGCCCCTGTGCGCAGCACCGAGGCCGTGGTCCGCGACCTCTACGAGTGGGCCGAGGTGGTGCACCTCCCGGTGGCCGATCGGGACGCGGCGTGAGCGGCGCCTCGGGTCGCGGCAGCGCGAGTCGGGCCGGGTCCCGGCGGGCCGGGGGGTCCGTGGGTGGCCAGCCCGGCGACGGGCCGACGGTGCCGGTGCGGCCGGCGTCGGCCGGGGCGCTGCTGCGGCGCCGGTTCGAGGGCACCCACCACGTCGACGAGTGGGGCCTGGACCCCGATGCCGTCCGCCTCCTGTCCCCGCTGGTGGGGCTGCGGTGGTCGGTGGAGGCCCAGGGCACCGAGCGCATCCCGGCCTCGGGCCCGGCGGTGCTGGTCCACAACCGGGGGATCGGCCTGTCGGAGCTGGTGGTGCTGGCCCGGGGCGTGCGCCGGGCCACCGGGCGCCACGTCCGCACCGCTGGCCTGGTCGACGTGGCCCCCCTGGCCACCGTGGGCCGGGCCCTCGGGGCGGTGGTCGACCGTCCCGACGAGCTGCGGGGCCTGCTGCGGGCCGGCGAGCTGGTGGGCCTACCCCTGGGTCGCGACCTGAGCCGGCCCCGCCGGGCCGGGCCCCTGGTCCCCGAGGCCCTGGCCCCGGCCCTCGACACCTGCGCCGCGGTGATCCCCGTGGCCCTGGTCGGCCCGGTGGTCGGGCGGAACTGGCGCCTGCTGGTGGGCCGACCCCTGGCCCTCCCCCCCGATCGGGGCCCCCTGGCCGTGGCCGAGGTGGTCGACCAGGCCCGGGCCGGCGTGGAGACCCTCCTGGCCGAGGCGGCCCGCCGCTTCTGACTCGCCCGGGCTCCTTTCCCGGGTCGCCGTTCCGAGGCGCCCGCGCCCACCCCCACGGGCAGAGGCGTCTCAGAACGGCGGGGGCCCGTAACCTCCGGGCATGGCTTACGTCAGGGCGGAGGACGGCACCCGCCTCCACTACCAGGTGTGGGGGCGGGGCGAGCCCCTGCTGCTGGTGCACGGCCTGGGCACCGACCTGCGGGGCTGGCTGCCCCAGCGCCGGGCCTTCGGGAGCCGCTACCGGTGCATCGCCTTCGACAACCGGGGCGTCGGGGCGTCGGACAAGCCGCCCGGTCCCTACGACCTGGAGGCCATGGCCGATGACGCCCTGCGGGTGCTGGCCGCCAGCGGCCACGAGTCGGCCCACGTGGTCGGGGTCTCGATGGGCGGCATCCTGGCCCAGATGGTGGCCGTCCGGGCCCCGGAGCGGGTCCGGTCGCTGACCCTGGCCTGCACCGCTTGCCGGCACCTGCCGTGGCGGCGGGAGCTGCTGGCCGAGTGGGCCGAGGTGGCCACCACCGAGGGCATGGGGACGTTCGTGCGCGACAACATGCGCTGGCTGGTGGGCCCCCGCTCGCTGCGGCGGGTGTGGCCGCTGGCCACCCTCATCGCCCCCCTCGTGCTCAACGTGCCCCCGCACGCCTTCGCCGCCCAGGTGGCCGCCATCCTGGCCACCGACGACGCCATGGCCGACGAGCTGGCCGCCATCACCGCCCCCACCCTGGTCACCGTGGGCAGCCAGGACATCCTGACCCCCCGGGGCGACTCGGAGGAGCTGGCCGAGCGCATCCCCGGGGCCGAGCTGGTCGTGGTCCGGGGCGGCGCCCACCTGTTCCAGTTGGAGCACGTCGGCACCTTCAACCGCATCGTCCGGCAGCACCTGGACGCGGCCTCGGCGGCGTCCGAACCATCGTCGGCTCCGGGCGACCGGGCCGCGACCGCGCCCCGCCAGGACGTGGTGGAGGCGTGAGCAGGTCCGGTCCCGTCCCCGGCCCGTCGCGGGACGGCGCCGGGCCGGATGACGGGCTGGCGGCCCGGGGCTACCTGCTGTTCCCGACCGACCTGGGGACGTGCGGGGTGGCCTGGGGGCCGGAGGGGATCGAGGCCGTGCAGCTGCCCGAGGCCGACGGGGACCGCACCGAGGCCCGCCTGCGGCTCCGGGCCCCCGGGGCGGCGCCGGCCCCGCCCCCGCCCGCGGTGGTCGAGGCGGTGCGGGCCATGACCACCCTGCTGGCCGGCGAGCCCGTGGACCTGACCGGGGTGGCCGTCGACCTGGCCTCGGCGTCGGACTTCGACCGGCGGGTGTACCTGGCCGTCCGGGCCATCCCGCCCGGCCAGACCCGCACCTACGGCCAGGTGGCCGAGGCGGTGGGCGAGCCGGGGGCGGCCCAGGCCGTGGGCCGGGCCATGGGCACCAACCCGGTGCCCATCGTGGTGCCCTGCCATCGGGTCATGGGCGCCGGGGGCCGGCCGGTGGGCTTCTCGGCCCACGGCGGCGTGGACACCAAGCTCCGCATGCTGCGCATCGAAGGGGCCGCCGCCGGCGGCCCGCCCACCCTGTTCGACTGACGGGAGGGGCCACAGCCCCGGGACGGGCGCCGCCGCGGCCTCGTCGCGGGGCCACGCCCGACGGTCGGGGGCGCGGCCCGGGCGCTACTCGATGCCGTGCTCCAGGGCGTAGCGGATGAGCTCCTGCTTCCGGGACAGGTGGAGCTTGCCCAGGATGTTGCGCACGTGGTTCTCCACCGTCTTCTCGGCGATGAACAGCTCCTCGCCGATCTGGCGGTAGGGGTGGCCCCGGGCCACGTGCTGGAGCACCTCGCGCTCCCGGTCGGAGAGGGGCTGGGCCCCGCCGTCGCGGCTCATGCGCCGGAACTCGCCGAGCAGGAGGGCGGCCAGGCTGGGGGAGAAGACGGGCTCGCCGTGGGCCGCCTTCCACAGGGCCCGGCGCAGCTCCTCCGACGGCGTCGACTTCACCAGGTAGCCCACCGCCCCGGCCGCCACCGCGTCGAGCAGGTCGCGCTCGGCCTCGCTGACGGTCAGCATGACGATGGGCGTGTCCTGGCCACAGGCCCGGGCCACCGCCAGGCCCCCGCCGCCGGGCATGTTCAGGTCGCAGATCACCAGGTCGGGTCGGGTCCGGCCGATGACCTCGATGGCCTCCTGGGCGTCGCCGGCCTCGCCCACCACGTGGAACGAGGACCCCAGGTCGGCCCGCACCCCGGATCGCCAGATCTGGTGGTCGTCGGCCACGACGACCCGCACCGCCTCCAGCTCGGACATGCCGGCCAGTGTCCCACGCCCTCAGGTGGGCAGGAGGAGGCGGACCTCGGTGCCCCGGCCGGCGGCCGAGCGGACCTCGGCCCGGCCGCCCACGTCGGCCAGGCGGCCGCGGATGGAGCGGGACAGGCCGACACCCTCGGGCGTGGCCTCCACGTCGAAGCCGTCGCCGTCGTCGTCGACCGAGATGGCCATCCAGCCGTCGTCGCCGGGGTCTACGAAGACCACGGCCCGCCCGGCGGCGCCGTGCTTGGCCGCGTTGGCCAGGGCCTCGCCCACGGCCCCCGCCGCGGCCTGCACCAGGGGCGCGGCCAACGGACCCGGTTCCTCGACCACGGTGACCTCGACGGCCAGGCCGTGCCGGGCCTCGGCCCGGGCCGCCACCCGCCGCAGCTCGGCCAGCAGGTCCCCGGGCGGGCGGTCGATGCCCAGCAGCATGGCCCGCAGCTCCCGCTCCTGGGCCTGGGCCAGGGCGGCCAGCTCGGGGTCGGCGGCCCGGCGCTGCACGACGGCCAGGGTCTGGAGCACCCCGTCGTGGAGGGTGCGGGCCACCTCCTCGCGGGCCCGGGCGGCGGCGATGGCGTCCTCGGCCCGGCGCAGGCGGCCCACCACCAGCCCGGCCGCCGCCCCGGCCAGGGCGTAGAGGAAGGTGGTGGACAGCAGCGACAGGGCGCCGGGCGAGCCCAGGGCGTCGAGGTGGGTGCCGCCGTAGCGGCCCAGGCCGACGGCCACGCCGGCCGCGGCCCCGGCCGCGGGCCCGAGGGCGATGCCGGCCGTCATCACCCCGGCCAGGGGCCAGGCCGTGCCCAGCGACACCCGGTGGGCCCCGCCGTAGACCCACTCGTCGGCCACCAGCAGGGCTCCGCCCACCGCCACCTCCAGGACCACGGCGCCGGGCCGCAGGAGCAGGCCGGGGGCCCGGCGGGAGGCCCCGCCCAGGGCCACGGTCAGGACCAGGGCGGCGGCCACCAGGGCGGTGGCCACCGCCGGGTGGGCCAGGTCGGCCCGGGTCACCACCAGCACCACCGCGGTCCACACCCAGGCCACGGCCCGGAACACGGCCAGGCCCCCCAGGACCTCCCGGTCGAGCGGCGACGTGGGGGCCTCCATCGGGGCCAGCTTCGCAGCCGCAGCCGCCGCCGGCCGGGGAGGGGCCTGGCAGGATGCTGGCGTGGAGCTGGCCCGGGTGTGCGTGTTCTGCGGGTCGAACCCGGGGACCGACCCGGCCTTCGCCGCCGCGGCCGACGCCGCCGGGGCCGAGCTGGCCCGGCGGGGCATCGCCCTGGTCTACGGGGGCGGCACCGTCGGCCTCATGGGCCGGGTGGCCAGCGCGGCCATGGCCGCCGGGGGCGAGGTGATCGGGGTCATCCCCGACTTCCTCGACCGGGTCGAGATCGCCAAGCGCGACATCACCCGGCTGGAGGTGGCGGCCAGCATGCACGAGCGCAAGGCCCGCATGGCCGAGCTGTCCGACGCCTTCCTGGCCCTGCCCGGAGGGCTGGGCACCTTCGAGGAGGTGTTCGAGTCCATGACCTGGACCCAGCTCGGGGTGCACGACAAGCCGGTGGGGCTGGTCGACGTGGCCGGCTTCTGGGCCCCGGCGGTGGCCCTGCTGGACGGGGCGGTGGCCGCCGGGTTCCTCACCGCCGAGTCCCGGGCCAGCATCGTGACCGCCCCCGACGTGGGTGCCGCCCTCGACGCCTTCGCCCACTGGTCCCGTCCCCGCCGGGGCAAGTGGACCGAGACCGACGTCACCCTCTGACCGCCGGAAACGGGGGGCCGCCACCCCTTGCGGCGGGCCGCCGGTGGCCGACGGAGGGGGTGGTGGCATCGTCGGGAGGAGCGTGCCGTCCTCATCCGTCGTCCCGGGGGCCGGGTCGGCGGGGCCGGGCGGTAGGATCCGACCCACGATCCTGCGACGGGCCGCCCGGTCCTGACGAGGGAGGAACCAGGTGTTCGAACGCTTCACCGACAGGGCACGACGAGTCGTGGTCCTGGCCCAGGAGGAGGCCCGCCTCCTCAACCACAACTACATCGGCACCGAGCACATCCTCCTCGGCCTCATCCACGAGGGCGAGGGCGTGGCCGCCAAGGCGCTGGAGTCCCTGGGCATCTCGTTGGAGGCGGTGCGCAAGCAGGTCGAGGAGATCATCGGCCAGGGCACGCAGTCGCCCAGCGGCCACATCCCCTTCACCCCCCGGGCCAAGAAGGTCCTGGAGCTGAGCCTGCGCGAGGCCCTGCAGCTGGGCCACAACTACATCGGCACCGAGCACATCCTCCTCGGCCTCATCCGCGAGGGTGAGGGCGTGGCCGCCCAGGTGCTGGTGAAGCTGGGGGCCGACCTGTCCCGGGTCCGCCAGCAGGTCATCCAGCTCCTCTCCGGCTACTCGGGCCCCGGCGGGTCCTCGGGCGGCAGCGGCCCCGAGAAGGCCGGCGCCACCTCCGGCGGCTCGGGCGAGTCGTCGCCGTCGGGCTCCCTGGTGCTCGACCAGTTCGGCCGCAACCTCACCCAGCTGGCCCGCGAGAAGAAGCTCGACCCGGTCATCGGCCGCGAGCGCGAGGCCGAGCGGGTCATGCAGGTGCTGAGCCGCCGCACCAAGAACAACCCGGTGCTCATCGGCGAGCCCGGCGTGGGCAAGACCGCCATCGTCGAGGGCCTGGCCCAGTCGATCGCCGGTGGCGACGTCCCCGAGACCATCACCGACAAGCAGCTCTACACCCTCGACCTGGGCGCCCTGGTGGCCGGCAGCCGGTACCGGGGCGACTTCGAGGAGCGCCTCAAGAAGGTGCTCAAGGAGATCCGCACCCGGGGCGACATCATCCTGTTCATCGACGAGATCCACACCCTCGTCGGGGCCGGGGCGGCCGAGGGCGCCATCGACGCCGCCAGCATCCTCAAGCCCATGCTGGCCCGGGGTGAGCTGCAGACCATCGGGGCCACCACCCTCGACGAGTACCGCAAGCACCTCGAGAAGGACGCGGCCCTGGAGCGGCGCTTCCAGCCCATCAAGGTCGAGGAGCCGACGGTGGCCCACACCATCGAGATCCTCAAGGGCCTGCGCGACCGCTACGAGGACCACCACCGGGTCACCATCACCGACCAGGCCCTCGTCGCCGCGGCCAACCTGGCCGACCGCTACATCTCCGACCGGCACCTGCCCGACAAGGCCATCGACCTCATCGACGAGGCCGGCAGCCGCCTGCGCATCAAGCGCATGCAGACCCCGCCGGACTACAAGGAGCTCGAGAACAAGATCGCCGACGTGGTGAAGCGCAAGAAGGAGGCCGTCGAGGCCCAGCGCTTCGAGGAGGCGGGCAAGCTCCGCGACGAGGAGAAGGAGCTGCTCGGCCAGCGGGAGGCCAAGGAGGCCGAGATCAAGGCGTCCGGCGTCGACCTTTTCGACGAGGTCGACGAGGAGGCCGTGGCCGAGGTCCTCTCCATCTGGACCGGCATCCCCGTGTACAAGCTCACCGAGGAGGAGACCAAGAAGCTCCTCCGCATGGAGGACGAGCTGCACAAGCGGGTCATCGGCCAGGAGCAGGCCATCAAGGCCGTCAGCCAGGCCATCCGCCGCACCCGGGCCGGCCTCAAGGACCCCAAGCGCCCCTCGGGCAGCTTCATCTTCCTGGGCCCCTCCGGCGTGGGGAAGACCGAGCTGGCCAAGACCCTCTCGGAGTTCCTGTTCGGCGACGAGACCTCGCTCATCAGCCTCGACATGTCCGAGTACATGGAGAAGCACACGGTCAGCCGCCTGGTGGGCTCGCCCCCCGGCTACGTGGGCTACGAGGAGGGCGGCCAGCTCACCGAGGCGGTGCGCCGCAAGCCGTTCTCGGTGGTGCTGTTCGACGAGATCGAGAAGGCCCACCCCGACGTGTTCAACACCCTGCTCCAGATCCTGGAGGAGGGCCGGCTGACCGACAGCCAGGGCCGCTCGGTCGACTTCCGCAACACGGTGCTGATCATGACCTCCAACCTGGGCACCCAGGACCTGCGCAAGGCCAACGTGGGCTTCGGCAAGTCCGACGAGGCGGTGACCTACGAGAAGATGAAGGAGAAGGTCAACGAGGCCCTGAAGCAGCACTTCCGGCCCGAGTTCCTGAACCGGATCGACGAGACCGTGGTGTTCCACGAGCTGTCCAAGGCCGAGGTGACCATCATCGTCGACCTCATGATCAAGCGGACCCGGACCCAGCTCGAGGCCCAGGGCATCGGCCTGGAGCTCACCGATGCGGCCAAGCTGCTGCTGGTGGAGCGGGGCTACGACCCCACCCTCGGGGCCCGGCCCCTGCGCCGGGCCATCCAGCGCCTGGTCGAGGACCCGGTGTCGGAGCGCCTGCTCTACAAGAGCTACCGGGCCGGCGAGATCATCATCGTCGACGCCGAGCCCGACCCCGAGGACGACGGCAAGCCGGCCATCGTGTTCCGCTCGGTCGAGGGCTTCGAGCCCACGCCTCCGGTGGAGCTGGCCGAGACCGGCCCGGCCGCCGAGTAGGCCGACACCAGCGGCGTCGAGCGCACCCCCGCTCCCTCGGGCCCCCGCCACGGCGGGGGCCCGGTCGCGTCCCGGGGACAGACACGGCGAGGCCGCTCCTTCGTGCGGTGACGGTGTCCGTCTCTTTCGTGCTGAACCAACATCGCGCATGTTCAGCAAGGTTCTGTCTGGAAGGGTGCTGAAGGAGGCCCGCCCACGGCCGGTGGGGGTAGGTTCCGCGGCGTGACCGCCCCCGGCGGGCCGCCCGGCCCGGACCCGTCACCGTCCCCCGGCGCGGGCGGTCCCGTGGTGGGGAGGGACGATGTCGTGGCCCGGCTGGTGGCCGCCGCCACCACGGGGGCCGGGGCGGTGGTCAGCGGCGATCGCGGCTCGGGCCGGCGCACGGTGGTGGCCGCGGCCGCCGACCGCCTGGCCGAGGCCGGGGTGCCGGTGCTGGCCGTGGCCGCCGGGACGGAGGCCGGGGAGCCGGAGGTGCCGCTCGCCGCTCTGCGGCCCGTCCTGCCCGAAGCGCCTCCGGCCGTGGTCGATGCGGCCACCCTGGCCGCGGTGGGCGAGGCCCTGGTGGCCCGGGGGGCGCGGATCGGGCCCGGGCGGCCGGTGGTGGTGGCGAGGGACCTCGACACCTTGGACGGGCCGTCGACCGCCGTGCTCCACCAGCTCCTGGTGGCGGGCCGGGTGGCCCTCCTGGGCACCGCCTCGGACGAGCCCGCCCCCGCCCCGACTGCCTCCGCCCCGGCCGCGGCCCCCGAGGCCTGGTGGCGCGACCTGGTCGACCGGGTCCACCTCGACGCCCTGGACCGGGCCCCGGCCGACCGGTTGCTGGAGGCCCTGGTCGGTGGCCCCGTCGACTCGGCCGGCCGGGAGCGGATGTGGGCCTTCGCCCGGGGCCACCCGGGTCGGGTGGTGGCCGTGGTGGAGGCGACGCGGGCCGAGGGGACGTGGGAGCGGTCGTCGGGGCTGTGGAGCCTGGTCGGCGAGCTCGACGACCTGGTCGACGCGGCCGTCCTGGCCGAGGTGGACCGGGCCCCGGCCGAGGTGGGGGCGGCCCTGGCCGCCCTGGCCCTGGCCGGCCGCCTCCCCATCGCCGCCGCCGAGGCCCTGGGCGGCCCTGCGGCCCTGGCCGACGCCGAGCGCCGGGGCCTGGTGGTGGCCGAGGACGACGACGACGGGCGCCTGTGGTGCCGCCCGGCCAGCGACCTGGTGGCCACCGCGGCCCGGGCCGGCCTCGACGCCACCACGACCATGGCCCGGTGGGGCCGCGTGGCCGAGGTGCTGGCCGCCGAGCCGCCCACCGACCCCGACGTGGCCATCGTGCGAGCCCTGGCCCTGGCCGGCCGGTCCCCGGGCCCGGCGGATCTTGCCGGGGCCCGGCCGCCGCTGGCCGCGGCCGATGTCGCGGCCCTGGTGGCGGGGGCGGAGGCCGCCTACCTGCGCAGCCGGTGGGACGTGGCCGCGACCCTGGCCGAGCGGGCCTGGCGGGAGGGTCGGGGGGGAGACGCCGTGCGGGTCCTGGCCCAGGCCTACGCCCAGCTCGGCGACCACGACGGCATCCGCCGGTTGGGGGCCGAGCTGGAGGGGGCCGCCGTGGCCCCCGAGGACGCCGTCCACCACGCCGAGACCATCGCCGTCTCGCAGTTCCACCTGGCCGACGCGGCCGGGGCGTGGGCCACCTTCGCCCGGGCCCGGGCCGCCACCCCCCCGGCGGCCCGCTCGCCCGTCGACCTGGCCGAGAGCCGCCTCCGCTCCTTCGCCGGCCAGCAGGAGGAGGCGGCCGTCCTGGCCCGGCGCTGGGCCGGCGACCCCGACGCCGAGGTGCGATCCGAGGCCCTCCAGGTCCTGGGTTCGGTGGCCCTGAACGAGGGCCGGTTCGAGGACGCCATGGCCACCTTCGACCAGGCCGTGGCCGAGGCCCTGTCCCTGCCCGACCCGCTGCCCGCCCTGCTCGGCGTGCCGTACCTGTTCCGGCTCTCGGCCTGCACCGACCTGGGCCGCCTGGACGAGGCCCTGGAGGGGGGCCTGGCCGTCGAGCCCGAGGTGGCGGCCAGCAACGACCCCACCGCCCACGGGTGGCTGGCCCTGCACCTGGGCCGCACCGCCCTGGCTGCCGGCCGTCCGGTCACCGCCGCCCGCTGGTTCGGCGAGTCGGTGAACGACCTGCGACGGGTCCACCGCCCGGGCTGGCTGGGGTTCCCGGCCGCCGGCCTGGTGGCGGCCCACACCGTGGCCGGCGACCTGGCCGCCGCGACCGAGGCCCGGGCCCGGTGGCTGGCCATCCCGGCCCACTCGGTGTCGCTGTTCCGCACCGAGGAGCTGCGCCTCGACGCCGTCCACCGGGCCGCCGTGGGCGACGCCGCCGGGGCCGATGCCTGTGCCCGGGAGGCGGCGACGTCGGCCGCGGCCAACGGCTCGGTGCCGTACGAGGCCCACGCCCTGCACGCCCTGTCCCGGGTGGGGCGACCGACGTCGCGGGCCGAGGCCGCGGCCGGGCTGGAGCGCCTGGCCCGGTCCTCGGACAGCCCGCTGTTCGCGGCCCACGCCCTTCGGGCCCGGGCCATGGCCGACAGCGACGTCGAGGGCCTGGTGGCGGTGGCCCCGGCGTACGAGGCCATGGGAGCCCGCCTGGACGCCGTCGAGTGCTGGGCCGAGGTGGCCCGGCGCCCGGCCGACGACCGCCAGCGGGCCCACGCCCGCCGCCGGGTGGCCGAGCTGCGGGCCGACGGCGAGCCGCTGGTCACCCCGGCCCTGGACGGCGTGGGCAGCCGGCCCGTCCTGACCGCCCGGGAGGCCGAGATCGCCTCGCTGGTGGCCGCCGGCACCAGCCGCCAGGACATCGCCGACCACCTGGTGGTCTCGGTCCGCACCATCGACAGCCACCTCCAGCGGGTGTACCGCAAGCTGGGGGTGCGGGGCCGGGAGGGTCTGGTGGCGGCCCTGGGCGCCGATCCGCCGGCCGGTGTCGCGGGGGGTCCCTAGGGTTCCGCCCATGGCCCGCACCAGGACGCTCCACCGCTGCGCCGAGTGCGGGGCCACCGCGCCCCAGTGGGTGGGGCGCTGCCCCACCTGCGGCGAGTGGAGCACCCTGGTCGAGGTGGTCGAGGCCCCCCCGGCCGAGGCCGCGCCGGCCTGGACCGGGTGGGGGACGGAGGGCCCGGTGAGCCCGGCCCGGCCCAGCACCGACGGCACCGGCGACGCCGTGGCCCCCCTGCCCACCGGGGTCGACGAGCTCGACCGGGTGCTCTCGGGGGGCCTGGTCCCGGGCTCGGTCACCCTCCTCGGCGGCGCTCCGGGCACCGGCAAGTCGACCCTGGTGCTCCAGGCCGCGGCCGGCCTGGCCCGGTCGGGGGCCACCGTCCTCTACGCCTGCGCCGAGGAGAGCCCGGCCCAGGTGCGGGACCGGGCCCGGCGGCTGGGCGCCCTGCACGACCGGCTGTGGCTGGTGGGCGAGTCGTTGATCCCCCGGGTGCTGGCCGCGGTGGACGAGGTCCAGCCCGACGTCCTGGTGGTCGACTCGGCCCAGAGCGTGGCCGATCCCGACCTGTCCTCGGCCCCGGGCAGCGTCACCCAGGTGCGCGAGGTGGCCCAGCGCCTGGTGCGGGAGGCCAAGACCCGGGGCCTGGCCATCGTGCTGATCGGCCACGTCACCAAGGACGGGGCCCTGGCCGGCCCCCGGGTGCTGGAGCACGTGGTCGACACCGTGCTGGAGCTGGACGGCGATCGCCACCACGCCCTCCGCCTGCTGCGGGCCCTCAAGCACCGCTTCGGCTCCACCAGCGAGCTGGGCCTCTTCCAGCTGGGCGAGGCCGGGCTCGACGGCGTGCCCGACCCGTCGGGCCTGTTCCTGGCCGACCGGCTGCCCGGGGTGCCCGGCTCCACCGTGGTGCCCACCATCGAGGGGCATCGCCCCCTGCTGGTCGAGCTCCAGGCCCTGGTGGCGCCGAGCTTCCTGGCCGAGCCCCGCCGGTCCAGCCACGGCCTGGACCGGGGCCGGGTGGCCCTGCTGCTGGCCGTGCTGGTGAAGCGGGCCGGCATCGACGTGGGCAAGCTCGACGTCTACGCCCTGGCCGCTGGCGGGGTGCGGGTGGTGGAGCCGGGGGCCGACCTGGCCCTGGCCCTGGCCATCACCTCGGCGGCCACCGGCATCTCGGTGCCGGCCGAGGTGGTGGCCTGCGGCGAGGTGGGCCTGGGGGGCGAGGTCCGCCAGGTGGCCAGCACCGAGCGCCGCCTGGCCGAGGCGGCCCGGCTGGGCTTCACCCGGGCGGTGGTGCCGGTGTCGGCCCCGGACCCGCCCGAGGGCGTGGTCGCCCTGCGGGTCCGGTCCCTGATGGAGGCCATCGCTGCCCTGGGCCTGATCCGCTGACCGCGGGCCCGGCGGCGGGGCCGAGGGGTCCGCCGGGAGCCGTCTACGCTCCTCCCATGACCGGGACGCACGGAGCGGCGATGCGCAAGGCGCTGTCGCTGATCGCGCCGGGCATGCCCCTGCGGGACGGCCTGGACCGGGTCCTCCAGGCCGGGATGGGGGCCCTGATCGTGGTCGGGGACGAGCCCAACGTGTTGAGCATCTGCTCGGGCGGGTTCCTCCTGGACGCGGCCTACAGCCCGCAGCGCCTCTCGGAGCTGGCCAAGATGGACGGGGCCATCATCCTGGCCGGCAACGCCAGCCGCATCGCCCGGTCGAACGTCCACCTGGTGCCCAACCCCAACGTGTCGACCACCGAGACCGGCACCCGGCACCGCACCGCCGAGCGGGTGGCCCGCTCCATCAACGTGCCGGTGATCTCGGTGTCGCAGCGCATGAACGTGATCTCCGTCTACGTGGGCGACGAGAAGCACCAGATCGACCCGGTGCCCCGGGTCATCGCCCGGGCCAACCAGGCCGTGCAGACCTTGGAGCGCTACAAGGCCCGCCTCGACGAGGTGTCCATCGCCCTCTCCGCCCTGGAGATCGAGGACCTGGTCACGCTGCGGGACGTGGTGACGGTGCTCCAGCGCAACGAGATGGTGGCCCGCATCGCCTCGGAGATCGGGGGCTACATCGTGGAGCTGGGCGACGACGGCCGCCTGGTGCGCCTCCAGCTGGAGGAGCTGATGGGCGGCATCGGCGACGACCGGCGCCTGGTGGTGCGCGACTACTTCCACGAGGCCGACACCTGGCCCCTGGCCCACGCCCTGGACGCCCTGGCGGCCCTGTCCGACGACGACCTGGTCGACCTGAAGCGAGTGGCCTCGGCGGTGCACCTCTCCGACGGGCCGCCCGACCTGGACGAGTCGATGTCGCCCCGGGGCCACCGGCTGCTGGCCCGCATCCCCCGGCTGCCGGAGGCGGTGATCGAGGCCATCGTCGAGCAGTTCGGCGACCTGCAGAAGATCCTGCGGGCCTCGATCGACGACCTCGACCAGGTGGCCGGGGTGGGCAAGCTCCGGGCCCGAGCGGTGAAGGACGGCCTGAGCCACATGGCCGAGGCCAGCATCCTCGACCGCTACAGCTAGGCCGGGACGGCCAGGGCTCAGGCCAGGAAGGTGGCGACGCGACGCCAGGCGTCGGCGGCGTCGTCGGGGCGGTGGGTGGGGCGGCTGGGGTCGTGGACGAAGCCGTGGTCGGCCCCGGGGTAGCGGACCACCTCGGCCCCCGTGCCCTCCAGGGCCGCGGCGTCGGCGGCCGGCACCCACGGGTCCTCGGTGCCGGTGACCTGCAGGATGGGCACGGCCCCGCCGGCCAGCGTCTCCAGGGGCTCGGCCACGGTGGCCGAGCGCCAGTGCTCGGGCAGGCGGACCATCCCGTAGAACGACACGGCCCGGTCGACCCGCCCGGCGGCCGCCGCCTTGAGGGCGAACATCCCGCCCATGCAGAAGCCGACGACGGCCACCGGCTCGACGCCCAGCGCGTCGGCGGCGCCGGCCACGTCGGCCAGGACGGTCGTGTCGTCCAGGGTGCCCACCGCGGCCAGGCGCTCGTCCAGGCTCAGGCCCTCCCGGCCGGGCCACGGCTCGAACGAGGCCACGGCCCAGCCGTGCTCGGCGGCCAGCCGGTCGCACAGGTCGGTGAACAGGGGCCGCAGCCCCCCGATGTCGGGGATGACCACCACCCCCCGGGCGGCATCGGGGACCTCGGCCCGGTAGGCGGCGGTCCCCGACGGGAGCGTGAGCTGCATCCCGCCAGCTTGGCCCACGGTGACCGGCGCGGACCGGCCGCTCGCCCCGGGGGGTGGAGCGAGCGGCCGGTCCGTGAGCCTCAGTGGTCCGGCGCCGGCAGGTGCGCACGGACCGGCTCGGTCGGTGCCCCGGCACGACAGGCCGGGGCACCGAGACCGTGGGGTGGCCCGGGCCGGTGGGCGGCCTGTCGGGGCGCCGCGCCGATCAGGGACGTGGGGTCAGTCCTCGGGGTTGGAGAGATCCTGGGCCCGCTGCGCGAACTCGGGGGTGCCGATGAGCTGGGCGTAGAGGCCGGAGCGGTCACCGGTGCCACGGAGGTGGGCGATGCCGCTGGTGATCTCCGCGCCGACCGGCGCCCGGTCGAGGATCTCGTCATAGGACGAGGTCACGAGGCGGCGCAGTGGTTCACCGAGGTTGGCGATGGTGAGGATCAGCGCCCTCGGTGAGGCCCCGGCGTCCAGGCGGTCGTTCCAGTGCTCGAACCCGGCGGCGTCGGGGGCGCGGCCCAGGAGCCGTTCGTAGACCCGGGTGATGAACCCGCTGTCGGTGGAGCCGGCCAGGCGGCGGAACTCACCGGATGCGCCGAGGTCGGCGAGGAGCTGGTCGTAGCGGCCGTGGCCGCGGAGGCGGGTGGTCCAGAAGGCTCGGCCTTCGGTGTCGGCGGGGCGGCCGAGCATGGTCGCATAGGCGTCGTCGACGACTCGGCCCACCGCTTCGGGGGTGCGGGCGATGGTGCGGGCGAAGGCCTCCTGGGTGGTGCCGCCGGCCAGGCGGGCCACCCAGTGGTCGTAGCCGGCCTGGTCGGGGCAGCGTCCCAGCAGCTCCAGGTACACCAGACGCACCGTGCGCCCGTGGCCCTCCTCGGCGAAGGTCGTGCACTCGTGCCGGGGCAACACCGCATAGGGCACGGTCTCGGAGGTGGGGGCCACGGCGAGCCCGCCAAAGTACCGGGCCGAGAGGCTCCGTATCCCCTCGTCCAGGGTGGTAGTGGACATCGTGGCCGTGCCGTCGCTGGCCACCGGAACGACCCCGATGGTGGTGTCACCGTCACGGAACTCGACCATCCCGCCGGAGGTCACCGGGGCCACCGTGGCCGAGAGGGTGACGGCGGTGCCCTGGCGGACCGGGGCGTCGGGGGCGACGGTGAGCGAGGTGCCGGCCTGGGTGATGGTGCCGAGGGGGATGGCTTCGGTGGCCGGGCGGCAGGTGACCACCAGGGGCAGGTTCGAGGACGGGTTGGTGCCCCGGACGATCAGGGACTCGAGGGCGATCTCGTGGGCTTGGCCCGGGTCGCCGTCGAGGGTCAGGGAGCCGGTGGAGCCCCCGAAGTCGACCCACTGGTTGACGTCGGCCGCCGCCGCCGGGTTGGGGCTGGCGGGGAGGAGGGTGCCCAGGGTGTGGGTGGTGCTGGTGGCGGTCCCGGTGCCGGGGCCCAAGTCGTACTCCACCGCGGTGACCCCACCGGGGTTGGAGACGGGGACCGTCGAGCTGGAGGTGGAGAACACCTCGTTGAAGGTCTCGATGCCCGAGCGGCCCCGGTCGGTGGACATCCGCACCGCCACGTGGTCGAGCGGGGTCGGCGTGCCCCCTGCGGCGACGCGGGGCATGTTGGCCTGGGCGGTGAGGGTGACGTTGAAGGTCTTCACCGCCACTGCCTCGTAGGTGCAGGCGTAGGTGGTGCCCACCGCGGCGACGACGTGGAAGGTGGCCGCGTTCTGGCTGGGCAGGAAGAGGGCGTCGCCGGAGTACTTGACCCGCAGCTCGTGGGCGCCGAGTCCGATGTCGACCGGCACGTTGAGCACCGCGTTCAGGGAGGCGGTGGGCAGCGGCACCCGGTCGAGCCAGCCGGCCTCGAGCGGCAGGCCGAGCGAGGGGCGGGCCGGCACGCGGCGCCCGTCGATGAAGTACTCCACGTGCCCGGCGGGGCGGACCCCGCCGACCTGCGGCCCGACGTTCAGGTTGGGCACCAGGATGGTGTGGCCCTGGCTCACCGTGTGGGGGTCGACCGGCCCTCGCGAGAGTGGGTTCCCGAAGCCGGTGGTGCTGGGCCGGCGAGCGGCCTCGACCATGGTGGTGCCCAGGGTGGCCGTGGACAGCGTCTGGACCTCGGCGCCATCGAGGGGGTCGACCTCCACCAGTTCGAAGGTGGCGTCGAGTGGCCCCGGGGAGGTGCCGGCCGCGAAGGCCAACCGGAGGGTGATGGTCCTGGTCTGCCCGACGGCCAGCGGGAAGCCGGTCGTCTCGCCGACGGTGCCGCCCACGGTCACGACCGCGGACGCGGTGAGGGTGACCGGCTGCCAATCACCGGCGTCGTCCTGGTGCTCCAACGTCACCTCGCTCGGGGTGAAGGTGCTGCTGCCCTGGGGGCGTCGGATGGTGAGGTCGAGGCGGGCGTTGGCGAGGGATCGGCCGAAGCCGGTGTTGGTCACCTCGACGTCGAACGGGACGGCCGGGGTGCCGATCTCGACGTGGGCGGGGAGGGCGGGCACCAGGGCGGGGTCGGCGGCCACCAGGTGGGAGACCGGCTGGGAGGTGGCCTTGGCGTAGGGGGCCTCGCCCCGGTAGCCGGCGGTGAGGGCGCGGGGGCCGGCCGGGAGGTCGTCGGTGGTCAGCACCGCGGTGCCGCCGGCGAGGGGGACGGTGCCGACGATGGTGGTCCCGTCGAAGAGGTCCACGAACCCGGCCGGGTGGGCCGGCGCGCCGTCGCAGGCCGGGTCGGTGGCGTGGGTGGGGTCGATGGCCACGGTGGCGGTCAGGGTGACCGGCGTGCCGAACCGCGACTCGCCGCCGGGGTCGACGGCGAGGGTGGCGAGGGTCCTGCACTCCGGGGGGGTGGGCCGGGCCAGGGGCCCCTGGAGGGTGAGGGTCAGGGAGTGGCCCCCACCGGCGAGCTGCTCGTTGACCGCATCACCGACCGCTGGGTTGCACCCGGAGCCCGTGACGACAGGGGGGATGGTGAAGTCGGGGTCGGTCAGGGTGACTCGCCCGGTGTCGGAGTCGTGGGGAGCGGTCGAGTTGAACGTGAGGTTGACCGGCGTCGAGCGGCAGTCGGTCACGATGGCCCCGTGGGAGACGTCGATGTGGAGGTCGACGGTGAGCGCGGTCTGGAACAGGACGTTGCCCTCGGCGTCGATGGACCCCGTGCTCGACGTGGCGGCGACCGGGGTGAAGGTGGCGTCGATCTTCACCGGGAGCCCGAGGGCCTCCTGTTCGAAGGACACCGTCGGGGTGGTGAAGTCGGCTCCAGTGATGGCACCGGTGCCCCCGGCGCCTCCGTCCACGGTGCCGGCGATGGAGGTGGGGTTCTCCAGCGCGTAGGGCTCGTCGGCGTCGCGGATGAGGAGCTCGCCCTCGACCAGGGAGAGGCTGAACGCCTCTGCCACCCGGGGGGCGGTGCCCTCAGGTGGGGCTACCGGAGCCTGTGCAAGCCCTGGGGGGGGGGGACAAAAGCGAAGGCGAACGTCGCAGCAACCGCCAAGGTCAACGCAACGAGCGAACGTCTGGACAACATGATGAGGGATCCCCCCGGTCGATGAACACTTCCGCACGACACCGTTCCCGGAACCACAGTCCGGGAGAAGTGCCTGCAGTCACCATGTCCGAGCCAACCTTGCCGAACCTGCGCGTAATGGTCTCCGCAGCGAAGTTTCCGTCGCTGTCACCAGCCCCTGACCTACCGGCCGCGCCGGATGGCGGGGAACGAGCAGGCGCCCCGCGGGGCCGCGGCCGTACCATGCCCGGGTGGCCTCCACCGACGACGTCCGGGACCGCGGGGCCCGGGCCGTGGCCTCCCTCCAGCAGTCGCTCAGCGAGCGGCTGGCCCGGCTGATCCGCTCCGACGCCGAGTGGGCGGCCCAGGCCGTGGACGTCGGCCTGGTCGACCGGGCCTGGCTGGAGGACCCCTCGGGCAACCCGGCCCGCATCGCCCCGCCCAGCGAGGTGCTCCAGCGCTTCCTGGAGCGGACGGCCGAGCAGCGCCCGTCGGTGCTGGCCTCGTTGGGGCTCAGCGCCGTCCAGGCCATGTCCCTGGCCGGAGAGGTGGGCTCCGGGCCCCTGCCCCCGACCGAGGTGTCGGTGCTGTTCACCGACCTGGAGGGCTTCACCACCTTCACCGCCACCCAGGGCGACGACGCCGCGGCCGCCCTGGTCGGTGACCACGTGCGCTGGGTCGGCCCGGTGGTGCGGAGCCGGGGCGGCCGGGTGGTGAAGCGCCTGGGCGACGGGCTGATGCTGGCCTTCCCCGCCGCCGAGGCCGCGGCCCTGGCCGCGGTGGAGCTGGTGGGCGAGGAGCCGGGCCCCCTGCGGCTGCGGGCCGGGTTGCACCACGGCGAGGCCCTGGCCACGGCCGATGACGTGGTGGGCCACGTGGTCAACGTGGCCGCCCGCCTCACCGAGCAGGCCCAGGGGGGCGAGGTGCTGGCCTCGGTGGACGTCCGCCAGGCGGTGGGCGACCTGCCCGGCATCCGGTTCGGCCGGGCCCGCCGCTACCGGCTGAAGGGCCTGGACCCCATCTCCGCCTGCCGGCTCACCGCCGCCGTCGACGGGCCCTGACCCGCCCGAGGCACCAGGCCCGACCGGGCCGCCGGGGGACGGGCGCGGTCAGCGGGCGCGGCGCTCGAGCTCGACGCGGTTGAGGATGCGGTAGCGGCGCTCCCGCTGGTCGATCCACCCCAGGCGCACGAAGCTGGCGATGGCCTTGTTGACCCTCTCCCGGGAGGCGCCGACCATGCCGGCCAGCTCCTCCTGGGTGATGGGCAGGACGAACTCGTCGTCCTCGCCGGCCAGCTCCAGCAGGCGCTTGGCCGTGCGCCCGGTGACGTCCAGGAACACCGAGTCGGCCAGCGCGGTGTCGGTGCTGCGGAGGCGGCCGGCCAGCAGCCGCACCACGCCCCACAGCAGGTCGGGCCGGCGCTCGTAGATGGCCTGCAGCGGCGTGTAGGGGATGGTCAGGACCTGTGAGGCCTCCAGGGCCCGGGCCTCGGCCGAGCGCCCCAACCCGTCGAACAGGCCCATCTCACCGAACAGGTCGCCCCGCTCCATGAGGGCCACCATCGACTCGCGGCCGTCGATCGAGCGCTTGGAGATGGCGATGCGTCCGCTGACCACCACGTGCAGGTCGGTCGGGGGGGCGTCCTCGGCGAAGAGGAGGTCGTTGCGGAGCAGGTCGGTGGTCGTCGTCGCCGCCTCGACCTCGGCCATCTCCTCGTCGGAGAGGTCGGTCAGGAGGGGGACGTCGCGGAGCAGGGGGATCTCGGCCACTCCGGGAGCGTACAGAAGTGGCTCCCGGGGCCAGGATCGAGCGGTCGGGCCCTCCCGGGTAGCGTCCCGCCGATGTCCGCCCCGCCCCCCGCCCCCCCCGGCGCCGGAACCGGCCCGGGCGGCGCGTCGGACGCCGCGCCGGCGCCGGTGTGGGCCGTGGTGGTGGCGGCCGGAGGGGGCACCCGCTTCGGGGGGCCCAAGCAGTACGCCCCCCTGGGCGACCGCCGGGTGGTGGACTGGAGCCTGGGCGCGGCCCGGGCCGCCACCGACGGCGTGGTGCTGGTGGTGCCGCCCGACCGGGCGGCCACGGCCGAGCCCGGGGCCGACGTGGTGGTGGCCGGGGGGGCGACCCGCTCGGCGTCGGTGCGGGCCGGCCTGGCCGCGGTGCCGGCCGAGGCCGAGGTGGTGGTGGTGCACGACGGGGCCCGCCCCCTGGCCGGGCCGTCGCTCTACGGCGCGGTGGTGGCCGCGGTGCGGGACGGGGCCGATGCCGCCGTGCCCGGCGTGGCGCTGGTCGACAGCGTCCGGCGCCGCGACGGCGGGGCGGTGGACCGAGACGAGCTGGTGGCGGTCCAGACCCCCCAGGCCTTCGCGGCGGCCGCCCTGCGGGCCGCCCACGCATCCGGCGGCGAGGCCAGCGACGATGCCACCCTGGTGGAGCGGGCGGGTGGGAAGGTGGTGGTCGTGCCCGGTGATCCCGCCAACCTCAAGGTCACGCACCCGGCCGACGTCGACGTGGCCGCCCGCCACCTGGGCCTGGTGCCCTGATGCAGGTGCGCGTGGGCCAGGGGGTCGACCTCCACCCGTGGAGCGACGACCCCGGGCGGCGCCTGGTCCTCGGGGGCGTCGAGCTGCCGGGCCCGGGGCTGGCCGGCCACAGCGACGCCGACGCCGTGGCCCACGCCTGCGCCGACGCCCTGCTGGGGGCGGCCGGCCTGGGCGACATCGGGCAGCACTTCCCCGACACCGACGCGCGGTGGGCCGGGGCCGACAGCGTGGCCCTGCTGGCCGAGGCCGCCCGGCGGGTCCGGGCCGAGGGCTGGGAGCCGGGCAACGTCCACTGCTCGGTGGTGCTCGACGCGCCTCGCCTGGCCCCCGTGCGCGACGACATGGCGGACCGGTTGAGCGCCGCGGTGGGGGCTCCGGTCACCGTCACCGGGCGCCGCAGCGAGGGCATCGGCGCCGTGGGCCGGGGCGAGGGCGTGGTGGCGTTGGCCGTGGCGGTGGTGACCCGCCCGTGAGCACCGGGACCGGCCGCGAGGACGGCAGGGCTCGCATCGACGGGCGCCGGGCCGGTGAGGGTCGCGGCGCGGGGCGCCGGGGTGCGGGCGGCCCCGGTGCGGGCCGCACCGGCGGAGGGCGCGGCGCTGGAGGTCGCGGGGGGACCGGGCCCGGTGGTGGAGGTCGCGGGGGGACCGGGGCCGGCCCGGCCGGGGGCGGAGGTCGCGCCGGCGCCGGAGGCCAGGCGGGCGACGGAGGTCGTTCCCGTGGGGGCCGCCCCGGGCCGGCGAGCGGTGGGCGGGGTCGATCGGCTCCGGCGCCGAGGCCCTCGGCCGACCGGGGCCCGGCCGCGGGTCGCGACCGCGAGGAGGCCGGCCCCTCCACGGGCCCCCGTCGCTCCGGGCCGCCCCGGGGCCTGGGGGGTGACCAGGTGGAGGGCCGCCAGGCGGTGCGGGAGCTGCTGCTGGCCGGGCGGCGCCGGGTCCACGAGCTGCTGGTGGCCGCCGACCTGGACCCGTCGCCGGTGGTGGCCGAGATCCTCCAGCTGGCCACCGACGACCGGGTGCCGGTCCGTGAGGTGAGCCGCAGCCGCCTCGACTCCCAGGCTCGCACCGAGGCCCCCCAGGGGGTGTTGGCCCGGGCCGCCCCCCTGGAGGAGCACGAGCTCGACGACCTGGCCTCGGGCCTGGTGCGGGCCACCGCCTCGGGCGACGGGCCCCCGTTCCTGTTGCTGCTCGACGGCCTGACCGACCCCGGGAACCTGGGGGCGCTGCTGCGCTCGGCCTCGGCGGCCGGGGTGACCGGGGTGGTGCTGCCCCGGCACCGGGCCGTGCACGTGACCCCCACGGTGGCCAAGGCCGCGGCCGGGGCCATCGAGCACCTGCCCATGGCCGTGGTCGGCGGACTGCCCAGTGCGGTGGCCCGCCTGCGGGAGGCCGGGGTGTGGGTGCTGGGCCTCGACGCCGAGGGGGCCCGCTCGGTGTGGGAGGTACCGGTGCCGGAGGTGCCGGTGGCCCTGGTTGTGGGGGCCGAGGGGGCCGGGCTGTCCCGCCTGGTCCGCCAGCGCTGCGACGAGGTGGTGGCCATCCCCATGCGAGGGCCGCTGGACAGCCTCAACGCGGCCACCGCCGGCGCCCTGGCCTGCTTCGCGGTGGCTCGCCGTCGAACGTGACCCGGCCCGGGCCTCGGCCCGAGCCCGTTGGTCACTGACGGTGAGGAGAGCGGTGGCCACCTGACGGAACGTCAGGTGACCACGCGCGGGTGTTCCCGGGCCCACGGCCACCCCTCTGCCACGGTGCGTGAGGGCCGGCCATCGAAGCTGGTCACGATGATGTTACGCCGAGTAGCGGCACGGCCGTTGACACGTCTCGCAGGGTCGTGGCCGAATGGTCACTAGTCACTACGGACTACGCCACATCACTCGCCGCACCTTTGAAGGACCACGCCGATGTCGTTCCGCCACACCTCCCTGTCCGTCGCCCCGGACGCCGAGCTGGCCCGTCTCTTCCAGGAGGGGGACGCGGATGCCCTCGACGTGCTCCTGGCCCGCTACCGGCGCTTCGCCCGGTCCCGCTCCCGCAGCTACTACCTGGTGGGCGGGGACGCGGATGACCTCGAGCAGGAGGCCCTGATCGGCTTGTACAAGGCCGTGCGCGACTACCGGCCCGACCACGAGGTGGCTTTCCGGCCCTTCGCCGAGCTGTGCATCACCCGCCAGCTCCTGAGCGCCATCAAGACCGCCAACCGCCACAAGCACCAGCCCCTCAACACGTCGGTCTCGTTCCACGGCACCCGGGACCGGGCCGAGGACGAGGGGCGGGCCCTGGAGGACCGGCTCCCCGGGCCGGCCGCCACCGACGACCCGGCCGAGCGCCTGGTGGGCGACGAGCAGGTCGGCATCCTGGCCGGGGCCATGGTGGCCGAGCTTTCGGAGCTGGAGCTGGAGGTGCTGCGCCTCTACGTGGCCGGCCGCTCCTACGTCGAGATCGCCGACCACGTCGGCCGCCACGCCAAGTCGGTCGACAACGCCGTACAGCGCATCAAGCGGAAGCTGGGCCGCAGCCTGGTCCAGTACGAGGCCGCCGCCCTCTGCTGACCGACCGGCGGGCCTCGCCGCCCTCGGTGGATCTCGGGCACCGTCGACGACGCCACCGGGGCCATCAGCGCGGCGTCGTTCTCGTCGCCGCCGGTGTCCTTCGAGCAGGAGATCACCGACCCGATCGAGGCGACGGTCTACATCGACGCCACCTTCAGCCAGGTAGCGACGAGTTCGCCACCCGGGCCCAGGGCCTGCCCAACCCCGAGGACTGAGCCCCCCCGTCGAACCCGGCACGGTTCCGTACCGCATGAGTACGAAACCGTGCCGGGAACGTCGGGGCCATGCGATCTCGGTGGGTCGGCCTGCAGTTGCCGGTCCACCGATCGAGCCCGGTCCGTGCGTTCCTGCCGGCGCCGGACCACCAGCGGCTCAGGGAACCGGCCGCCCGCACCACCCCCCGGTGCGGGCGGCCGACCCGCGCCTCGGGCCGGGAGTGGAGGTGCCTCGGCCCCGCCGGTGGCGCCGCTCCGCCCGAGAGCGTGTGCGCTCGGTCCGCGCCCGACCCGGGGAAGCGCCGCCGGCCCGGCGGATCGGCCCGGCCCCGGAGGCCGCGCTGGTCCGGGCGCGGCAGGAAGGTGCCCGGCCAGGAGAAGGTCGCGGCATGCTCGGTACGGTGGGGGCGTGGCCCACTCCCGGACGCGCCGTGTCCTCGTCCGCCGCCACGACGGCGAGAGCTCCCGGCGGGCCCCCGACGAGGTGGCGGTGGAGGAACCGCTGGAGATCCGCCTCGACGGCCACCTGGTGACCACCACCATGCGCACCCCGGGTGACGACCACGACCTGGCCGTCGGCTTCGTCCACGCCGAGGGGCTGCTGGACGGGGCCCGGCTGGACGGGGTGCGCTCCTGCGGCCTCGGGTTGGACGAGCGGGCCGCCTTCAACGTGGTCGACGTGTCCACCGGCGGCACCGCAGCCGTGCCCACCCCCCGCCTGGCCCCCACCACGTCGGCCTGCGGCGTGTGCGGGGCGGCCGACGTGGAGGCCCTCCTGGCCCGCCTGGCCCCCCTCTCGGGGACGCCGGCCATCCCGGTGCCGGTGCTGGCCGCCATGGCCCACCGGGTGCGGCCGGCCCAGGAGCTGTTCGCGGCCACCGGCGGCACCCACGCCGCCGCCGCCTTCACCCCCGACGGTGAGCCCGTCGTGGTCCGCGAGGACGTGGGCCGGCACAACGCCGTCGACAAGGTGGTGGGCCGGCTCCGCCGCGACGAGGCCCTGCCGGCCACCGGCCTCGGGCTCTACGTGTCGGGCCGGGCCGGCTTCGAGATCGTGCAGAAGGCGTGGGCCGCGGGGCTGGGCACCGTGGTGGCGGTGGGGGCGCCGACGTCGCTGGCCGTCGAGGTGGCCCGCCAGGCCGGCCTCACCCTGGCCGCCTTCCTGCGGCCCGGCGGCCTCAACGTCTACGCCCCGGGCTGAGGCCGGCGGGACTGAGGCCGCCCCCGGCTGAGACGGCCCGGGCCCCGGCCCGGCCCTCGCTCAACGGCGGACGGCCAGGGTCAGGGCGAAGTCCCCGTCGGGATCGGTCCAGGTGGAGGCCACGTCGAAGCCGGCCGGGGCCAGCAGGGCGGGCAGGCGGTCGACCCGGAACTTGGACGAGATCTCGGTCTGGATGCTCTCGCCCTCCTCGACCTTGATCTCCAACCCGGCCCCGGGGATGTGCACGAGCTGGCCGGCGGCGGCCACCAGGTGCATCTCCACCCGCTCCCGCTCGGCGTCCCAGCGGGACTCGTGGCGCCAGTGGGGCAGGTCGAAGTCCGCGCCCAGCTCCCGGTTGAGCACGGCCAGCACGTTGCGGTCGAAGGCGGCCGTGACGCCGACGGCGTCGTCGTAGGCGGCCAGCAGGCGCTCGACGTCCTTGACCAGGTCGGTGCCCAGCAGCAGCCCGTCGCCCGGGGCCAGGGTGGCCGACACCCGGTCCAGGAAGCGACCCTGCTCCTCGGGGGTGAGGTTGCCGATGGTGCCGCCCAGGAACACCACCAGGCGCCGGCCCCCGGCCGGGATGCGGTCCAGGTCGTGGAGGAAGTCGCCCTCCACGGGGTGGACCTCCAGCCCCGGGTGGGCGGCGGCGATGACCTCGGCCGCCGCGGCCAGGGTGGTGCCGCTGACGTCGAGGGGGCAGAAGCGCCGGAGCTGCCCGGTGGCGGTGAAGGCGTCGAGCAGCAGCCGGGTCTTCTCCGAGGTGCCCGACCCCAGCTCGACCAGGGTGTCGGCCCCGGAGGCGGTGGCGATCTCGGTGGCCCGGGCCTGCAGGATGGCCCGCTCGCGGCGGGTCGGGTAGTACTCGGGCAGCCGGGTGATGGCGTCGAACAGCACGCTGCCCAGGTCGTCGTAGAACCACTTGGGCGACAGCCAGCGTTGCGGCTCGTCGGTGAGGGTCCGGCGCACGCTCTCGGCCAGCGTCTCGGCCCGGGCCGCCGACGCCAACGCCGGGGCCGGCGCGGTGGCAGGGGTGGGACCGGGGTCCGGTGCACCGGCCGGGGAGGACGGGGCCGCGGCGGGGGACGCGGGGTGGGGCGGGTCGGTCACGGGGCCTCGGCAGGGCGATCGGGGGGCGGTCGGTCGGAGCGGGGGGGAGTCGGAGCGGTGCGGATCAGGCGTCGGCGGCCAGGCGCACGCCGGAGAAGGCCCAGCGGGCCGTGGGGGGGAAGAAGTTGCGGTAGGTCAGCCGGGCGTGGGCCGGGGGCGTGGCGCAGCTGGAGCCCCGCAGGACCACCTGGCCGCTCATGAACTTGCCGTTGTACTCGCCCACGGCGCCCACGGCGGGGGCGAAGCCGGGGAAGCCGACGTACGGGCTGGAGGTCCACTGCCACACCTCGCCGAAGGCCTGGCGCACCGGCCCGCCGTCGGTGGGGGCCACGCTCCGGGGGTGGGGGCCGTCGAGGGCGAAGGCCGGCTCGACGTGGGGCTGGGCCGCCACCGCCGCCTCCCACTCCTGCTCGGTGGGCAGGCGGGCGCCGGTCCAGCGGGCGTAGGCGTCGGCCTCGAAGTGGCTGACGTGCACCACCGGGCGGGCCGGGTCGACGGCGTGGCGGCCGGCCAGCGTGAACTCGTGCCACTCGTCGCCCACCTGCTCCCAGTACAGCGGCGCCTCCCACCGCTGGGCCCCCACGGTGGCCCAGCCGTCGGACAGCCACAGCTCGGGCCGCCGGTAGCCGCCGTCGTCCATGAAGGCCCGCCACTCGCCGTTGGTGACCAGCCGGTCGCCCAGGCGGTGGGGGACCAGCAGGGCCTCGTGGCGGGGGCCCTCGTTGTCGTAGGCGAAGCCCGGGCCGGCGTGGCCCACCTCGACCCGGCCGCCGGGGCGGTCGACCCAGCGCAGCGGGCCCGGGTCGGGGGCCGCGGCCGGGCCCGAGGCCAGGTAGGCCGGGCGCAGCGGGTTGGCCGCCAGCACGTGCTTGATGTCCATGAGCAACAGCTCCTGGTGCTGCTGCTCGTGGTGGAGCCCCAGGGTGACCAGGGCCCCCACCGCGTCGGTGATGTCGGTGGAGAGGACGGCCTCCATGGAGGTGTCGACCTCGGCCCGGTAGGCGGCGACCTGGTCCACGGTGGGCCGGGTGATGTGGCCCCGCTCGGCCCGGGGGTGCCGGGCCCCGACCGCCTCGTAGTACGAGTTGAACAGGAACCGGTAGGCCTCGTCGACCGGCCGGTAGCCGGGCTGGTGGGCCTCGAGCACGAAGGTCTCGAAGAACCAGGTGGTGTGGGCCCGGTGCCACTTGGTCGGGCTGACGTCGGCCATGGTCTGCACCGTCTGGTCCTCCGGGCCCAGCGGCGCGGCCAGCGCCTCGGTCAGGTCGCGCACCGCGCTGTAGTGCGTGTCGAGGCCGGCGGTCGGGGCCTCGGCGACGGGGGTGCTCGGTGGCGTCATGGCGCCTCCTCCGGGGGGGCCGGCGGGTGGGAGGCGGTGCCGAGGAGACTGCGATCGGGCTCGACGGGGCACCGGCTGGGTGCTGCGGAGGCCCCACGCTACCCATGCCCGGGGCCCTCGTCGCGCCGCACCGGCGGGGTGGAGGGCTGGGGCTGTGGCGCGGCGAACTAGGTACCGTGGGCGCGCCCCCCACCCTCCTCGCGGCGGCTCGCCGGGTTAGCTCAGATGGTAGAGCGCTTCCCTTGTAAGGAAGATGTCGTCGGTTCGAACCCGGCACCCGGCTCGGACCAGATCCACGCGCACCGGCACGTCCCGGCGCCCCGTCCCCTCAGGGGGCGTGGCCCAGGGCGGCCGCCACCGTGGCCCGCTGGGCCGGGAGGTGGTCGGCCGGGGCCGGGCGGGCCAGCAGGTAGCCCTGGCCCTGCCGGCACCCGAGGTCGCGGACGGCGGCCAGCTGGGCCGGCGTCTCGATGCCCTCGGCCACCACGTCGAGCCCGAGGGCGTCGCCCAGGGAGACCACGGCCCGCACGATCTCGGTGTCGCTCCGGTCGGTGCCCAGGCCGGCGACGAAGGTCCGGTCGATCTTGACGATGCGGATGGGGAAGCGCTTGAGGTAGGCCAGGCTGCTGTAGCCGGTGCCGAAGTCGTCGATGGCCAGCCGGGCCCCCATCTCGTCCAGTCGCTCGACGGTGCGGAGCGTGGCCCGGTCGGCCCCGATCACGGTCGACTCCGTGAGCTCCAGGACCAGGTCGCAGGGGGCCAGGCCGTGGGTGGCGGTGACCCGGTCCACGGCGTCGGCCAGGTCCGGGGAGCCGAGCTGGCGCCCGGCGATGTTGACGGCCACGTGGCCCGGGGCGTCGGTCCCCAGCTCGACTCGCCACCGGGCCAGGGCGGCGCAGGCCCGGTCCAGCACCACGGCCCCGATGGGCACGATCAGGCCCGACTCGTCGGCCACGGCCACGTGCTCGGCCGGGGCCCGCAGGCCGCCGTGGCCGTCGGGCAGGCGGAGCAGGGCCTCGGCCCCCAGCACGGTGGCCGTGTCGAGGTCGACCACCGGCTGGAAGTGCACGTCGAGGGCGTGGCCGGCCAGCGCGTCGCGGAGGTCCTGCTCGACGCCGAGGCGGTGCAGGGCGGCCACCCGGAGCGAGTCGTCGAAGATCTCGTAGCGGTCCCGGCCCTTCTCCTTGGCCCGGTAGAGGGCGATGTCGGCGTCGCGCAGGAGGGCGCCCGGGTCGCCGCCGGCGTCGAAGGCGATGCCGATGGACGACGACACCCGGACCTCGCCCTGGGCCAGGGCCACGGGCCGGGACAGGGCGGCCCCCACCCGCTCGGCCATGCGGGTGATGTCGTCGGTCCCGGTCGCCGTCTCGGTGACGACGAGGAACTCGTCGCCACCCAGGCGGGCCACGGTGTCGCCGCCCCGCACGGCCTGGACCAGGCGCTCGGCCAGCTCGACCAGGAGCTGGTCGCCGGCATCGTGCCCGAGGGTGTCGTTGACCACCTTGAACCGGTCCACGTCGATGAACAGGACGGCCAGCCGCTCGCCCCTTCGGCGGCTGCGCTCCACCGCCGGCCCCAGGCGGTCGTTCAGCAGGGCCCGGTTGGGCAGGCCGGTCAGGGGGTCGTGGTAGGCCTGCCAGGCCAGGCGGGCGGCGGCCTCGGCCCGCTCGGTGACGTCCCGCACGTTGGCCACGATGCCGGCCACGTCGGGGTCGTCGAGGCGGTTGGTGGCCACGATCTCGACCTGCCGGTAGGTCGATCGGCTGGTCCGGATGCGGCAGGCGGCGGTGCGGGCCTGGCCGGGGTGGTCGACCAGGTCGATGTAGGTGGCCCGGACCGCGTCGCGGTCTTCGGGGTGGATGACCTCGGAGAAGGCCCGGCCCTGGGCCTCCTCCAGGCTCGCCCCCCACAGGGCGGTGCCGGCGGGGCTGACGTAGCGGATGTGGCCGGTGCTCTCCAGCACGCAGATGATGTCGGAGCTGCGTTCGACCAGGGCCGCGTACCAGGCGTTGGTGGCCCGCAGGGCCCGCTCGGCCTCGGTGCGGGCCCGTTCGGCCTCGCGCTGCTCGGTGATGTCGGCGAAGGCGACGACCACGGCGGTGACGGCGCCCTCGGCGTCACGCACCGGTTGGGTGCTGACCCGGAGCTGGCGGACCCGGCCGTCGGGGTGCAGCGAGCCGACGATCTGCTCGTGGACCGGTTGCCCGGTGGCGAAGGTGACCAGCACGGGCCGCTCGTCGGGGTGGAGCCGGTGGCCGTCGGCCGCGTAGGTGACCCAGTCGGCCGAGAGGAAGCGCGCCGCCATCTCCTCCCGGGTCATCCCCAGGATGCGCTCGGCGGCGGGGTTGGCCACCTCGACCTCCCCGTCCACGGTGGCCAGGACCACCCCTTGCTCCAGGGCGTCGAGGCTGGCCCGCTGGGTCCGCTCGGCCCGGGCCAGGGCGGCCACCATGGCGGTGCGGGCGGTGATGTCCTGGACCTGGGAGATGAAGTAGAGCGGGTGGCCGAGCTCGTCGCGCACCAGGGCCACGTCGAGCTGGGCCCGCACCACCCGGCCGTCGCGGCGGATGTAGCGCTTCTCGATGGCGTACCGGGGGATGAGCCCGGCGATCACCTGGTGGACGAGGTCCAGGTCGCTCTCCAGGTCGTCGGGGTGGGTGACGTCCTGGAAGGTGAGGCCCCGAAGCTCCTCCTCCGTGTAGCCGAGGATGCGGCACAGGGCGGGGTTGACCCGGAGCCACCGGCCGTCGGGGGCGACGAGGGCCTTGCCGATGGGGGCGGCCTCGAAGGCCAGGGTGAAGCGCTCCTCGGCCTCGGCCAGCTGGCCGGCCAGGCTGGCGTGGTCATGGGCAGCGGCGGTCACGTGGTCCTCCGGTGCGTGTCATGGGGGTGCGTGTCATGGACTCGGCGAGGGCGGCAGTCACCGTCGCGGGGCCCATCGGCGCGTCCGCCCCCCGATCCAGGGTTCCGCGCCAACACCCGCCAAAGAGTGGGAGCGACCGCTCGTGGGCGCCCGGCCGTGGTCCTAAGGGGTGAGGAGTCGGCGGACGGCCTGCTCCGAACGGGCCATGGACGGGGTGGCCCGGGCCCCCTTCCACGCCTCGGCCAGGCTGCCGTCCCGGTAGCCGTCGGGCACCGTGGGGTGGACGTAGCAGGTGCGGCAGACGGTGGGGGTGTTGCCCAGGAGGGCGGCCGCCTCCTCGAACGAGGTCCGGACCAGGCCCTCGCAGGGCTGGTCGTCAGGGCACGGGTGGGCCAGGCAGGCGGCCGCCGCCGTCGTCCCGCCCCAGGTGCGGAAGTCCTTGGCGCTGACCTCGGGCCCCATGCGGTCCCGCAGGTAGTCGTTCACCTCCGCCGAGGTGACGGGCCGGGCCGTGCCGTCGTCGTCGACGTAGGCGAAGAGGTGCTTGCCGGGCAGCTCGTGGCACCGCTTGGCCAGGCGGGCCAGACGGGCGTCGTGGAGCGCCACCCGCTGGGCCACCCCGGACTTGCCCACGAAGTCCAGCTCGACGGTGGCCCCGTGGATGTCGGCGTGCTCGGTGCGCAGCGTGGTGAGCCCGAAGCTCTCGTTGTCCTCGGCGTAGCGCTCGTTGCCCACCCGGACCAGGGTGTCGTCCAGCAGCCGCACCACCAGGGCCACCACCTTCTCGGGGGGGAGGCCCCGCCGGCCGAGGTCGCCCTCGACCTCGCCGCGCAGGTCGGGCAGGGCCTCGGCGAAGTCGGCCAGGCGGTCGAACTTGGCCGCGTCGCGGACCTCCCGCCAGCGGTCGTGGTAGCGGTACACCTTGCGGCGCCGGTCGTCCCGGCCGGTGGCCAGCAGGTGGCCCCGAGGATCGGGGTTGATCCAGATGTCGGTCCAGGCCGGGGGGATGGCCAGGGCGGCGATGCGGGCCCGCTCCTCGGCGCCCACCGGCCGGCCCTCGGGGTCGACGTAGGAGAACCCCCGGCCTCGCCGGAGGCGGCGCAGGCCGGGGGCGGTGTCGGAGGCGTAGCGGAGCCCGGCGTCCTGGGCCGCCTGGGCCGGGTCGTCGAGGCGGGAGGAAGCCATGGCCGGGGCCACCGGGGCGGGAGCGACGCTGCCCCGGCCCCGGTGGACGCGCCCTACTGGTGGGCCCGTTCCTCGGCCTCGTGGCCCTCGGCCTCGGCCCGGGCCGCGTCGGCCTGGGCCTCCTTGCGGGCCACGTCGCGCTGGGCGTGGGCCTTGTCCTGCTGGGCCTCGCCCTCGCGCTCGAGGTCCTCGTTGCCGGTGACGGCTCCGGCGACCTCCTTGGCGGTGCCCTTGACCCCTTCGACGACGCCCTTGGCGCCGGCCTCGGGGCCTGAGTCGGATCCAGACATGGGTGCTCCTCGGGGTGGGTGGGGGACGATGACCGCTGCCCGGCGCCGAGGGGGGCCAAACGTCGTTGCCGCGTGTCCCGGGACGGGGCTGCCTAGGCTCTCGGGTCGTGAGCGACGTTGGATCCGTGTCCCTGACCGAGCGAGACCGTCGGCGCGACGCCCGGCCCGGGCCCCGCTCCGCAGCCCTGGCGGCCCCTGCGGGGACCGGCCGGTGACGGCGCCGGCCCGAGGGCGCGACGACGCCACCATCCGGGGCGCGGTGGTCCTGGTCGTCGCCATCGTGATCGGCCTGGCCCTGCTGTGGCGCAGCGGGACGGGCGACGAGGACGCGGCCACCACCACCACTCGGGACACCACCACCACGGAGTTCGGCGCCACCACCAGCTCCGACGGCGCCCTGGACCCCATCGAGACCAGCTCGGTGCCCGAGGGCCCCACCGGCACCCAGGACCCGGCCCTGGTGGCCGTCGTCGTGTTCAACGGCACGCCGGATCGCATCCCGGGCATCGCCCGGGAGTTCAGCGACAAGGCGTCCGCCGGGGGTTACGAGGCTCTGCCGCCCGCCGATGCCGCGGCGTCCACCGACACCACCACCATCTACGCCGCCGCCGGCTTCGAGGCCGACGCCGAGGCCATGAGGGGTGTGCTGACCCTGCCCAACGCCATCGTGGCGGCCAAGCCGGCCGAGCCCCTCGGGACCGGCGACGAGCGGGCCGACATCGTGGTGGTGCTGGGCACCGACTACGCCTCCTAGCCACCGGCGAGGTGCGCCCGGCCCACCCCGGCGGGGGCTCCACCGGCCACCGGCCCAGATGTCGGCGACGGGGGCCTGACGCTCCATGATGGGCGCCATGCCTTCGGCGAGCGACCTGCGGGCCCGGCTGGGCCGCGCCGCCATCCTGACCGACTTCGACGGCACCCTCTCGGCCGTGGTCGACGACCCGGCGGCCGCGGTGCCGGCCCCCGGCGCCGTGGACGTGCTCCTGGCCCTGGTCGACCGGGCCGCGGTGGTGGGCGTGGTCTCCGGCCGCCCGGTCGAGGTGCTGGCCCGGCACCTGCCCGACCCCCGCATCCACCTGTCGGGCCTCTACGGCCTGGAGCAACGGGCCCACGGCACGGTGACCGACCTGCCCGAGACCCGGCGCTGGGTCACCCCGGTGGCGCAGGCCGGCGCCGAGCTGGAGGGCCGGGCCCCGGCCGGGGTGGTGGTCGAGCTCAAGCGCCTGTCCCTCACCGTCCACTACCGCCGGCGGCCCGAGCTGGAGGCCGAGGTGAAGGCCCTGGCCCACGAGGTGGCCGCCAGCCACGCCCTCACCGCCCGCCCGGCCCGCCTGTCGATCGAGATGCACCCGCCCGAGACGCCGGACAAGGGCGTGGTGGTCGAGGACCTGGCCCGCGGGTGCGACGCGGCCTGCTTCCTGGGTGACGACGTCGGCGACCTGGCCGCCTTCGACGCCCTGGACCGCCTGCGCGAGAAGGGGGGGATGCCGACGGTCAAGGTCGGGGTCGAGAGCCCCGAGTCGGCCCCCGAGCTGCTGGCCCGGTCCGACGTGCGCGTCGCGGGCCCCGAGGGGGCCATCGGTTGGCTCCGCTCGCTCCTCTGAGACCGGCCGCCGACCCCCCCGACCGGGCACGGATGTGCCGGGATGTCGGGCAGTTCCGTGCTGGGTTGGGCGCGTCCCCGAACCGGGCATGGATGTGCCGGGATGTCGGGCAGTTCCGTGCTGGGTTGGCCGGCCGGCCGGGTGCTCGCTCAGGCCTGGTCCAGCTGGGCCGCCAGCCACGTGGCCGGTGAGTGCCGGGTGACCCGGCGGCGGAGGTCCGCGGCCCGCTCGGCCCGCTCGGCCCGGCCCATCGAGAGGGCCCGGTGCAGGGCCTCGCCGGCGGCCACCACGTCCCAGGCGTCGACGGCCAGGGCCGCCCCCTCCAGCTCGTCCCACGCCCCGGCGCCGGCGCTGAGGAGGAGGACGGCGTCCCGGTCCGACAGGAGGGGCGCCTCCTTGGCCACCAGGTTCAGGCCGTCGCGCACCGGGTTCACCAGCACGGCGTCGGCCCGGCGGAGGGCGGCGACGGATCGGGGGTAGTCGTCGGTGGGGTCGTAGGCGATGGGCTGCCAGCCGGCCGTGCCCCACCGCTCGTTGACCCGGTCGATGGTGGCCTCCACGTCCTCGCGGTAGTGCCGGTAGGCGGGCACGTCCTGGCGCGACGGGTAGACGAAGGCCCCGAAGGTCACCCGCTCCCGCCACTCGGGATGGGCCTCCAGCAGGTGGTCGTAGGCCAGGAAGCCGCGCTGGATGTTCTTGGACAGCTCGATGCGGTCGACCCGCACCAGGAACAGGCGGTCCCCGACCAGCTCGTCCAGCTCGGCCCCGGCGGCGACGCAGGCCTCGGAGCCGGCGGTGGCGGCCAGGTCGTCGGGGTCGGGGCCCAGTGGGGCGACGAAGGTGGCCAGGTCGTGGCCCACGGCCCGGGCCGCGCCCCGGGCCGCGCCGGCCCACCGCTCGGAGTGGAAGCCGCACGCCCGGTGGGCCGCCATGCCGCCCAGGAGGACGGCCCTCACCGCCTCGGGCAGGACGGCCAGCTCGGCCGGCCGGGCGAAGGGCGTGTGGCTGAAGTGGACGCACCGCAGGTCGGGCCGCTCGGCGGCCAGCGCCGGGCCCACCAGGGGGAGGTGGTAGTCCTGCACCAGGACGGCGGCGTCGCGGGGGGCGGCCTCGGCCACCGCGGCGGCGAAGGCCGCGTTGACCCGGCCGAAGGCGTCCCACGCCTCGTACCAGGCCCGGTCGAAGGTGGGGGTCCGGTAGTGGTCGAGCATGCCGTGGTGGGCGAACCACAGCGTCTCGTTGCTGACCACGTCGTAGGCCAGGCCGAGGTCCGATCGGTCGGGGGCCAGGACCTGGACGCGCAGCCCCCCGGCCTCGACCACGCCCTCGGCGGCGGCGGCCCGGTCGTCGTCGCTCAGGGCGGCGGCGATCCAGAGCGCGTCGCTGCCGGCCACGAGGGGGGCCAGGCCGGAGACCAGCCCGCCGGCGCCCCGCCGGCCCACCAGCGCGCCGTGCTCGTCCCGGCGGAAGCTCACCGGCCCCCGGTTGGAGACGATCACCACGGGTCGCTCGGCCACGGGCCCGACGGTAGTGGTGGCCGGCGGGGCCGCGGCGCGAGGCGACGGAGCGGCCGGGTTGCGGCCGGCGGACCGCCGGCATCGGGACGGCGGCCCGGCCCCGGCCCCCAGCCGCGAGACTGCGCCCATGCGCGTCGTCGCCGCACCCGACAAGTTCCGGGGCACGGCCAGCGCCGCCGACGTGGCGGCGGCCGTGGGCCGCGCGGCGCGGGCCGCGGGCTGGGACTGCGACGAGGTGCCGGTGGCCGACGGGGGCGAGGGCACCCTCGACGCCCTGGGCGGCGCCAACCGCACCACCCTGGTGACCGACCCGCTGGGCGACCCGGTCGAGGCCTGCTGGCGCCTCCACCGGGGCACCGCGGTGGTGGAGTCGGCCCGGGCCTCGGGCCTGGAGCTGGTCGGGGGGGCGGAGGGCAACGACGCCCTGTCGGCCTCGACCTACGGCACCGGCGAGCTGATCGGGGCCGCGGTGGAGCTGGGGGCCCGGCGGGTGATCGTGGCCGTCGGGGGGTCGGCCACCACCGACGGCGGCCTGGGGGCGCTGCGGGCCCTGCACCCGGTGCCCCGGATGCGCGGCATCGAGTTGGTGGTGGCCTGCGACGTGCGCACCCGGTTCCTCGACGCTGCCGCCGTGTTCGGGCCCCAGAAGGGGGCGACCGCGGCCGAGGTGGAGCTGCTGCGCCGGCGCCTGGAGCGCCTGGCCCAGGTGTACGAGGAGGACCACGGCCGGGACGTGACCGCCCTGGAGGGCAGCGGTGCCGCCGGGGGCCTGGCCGGGGGCCTGGCCGCCATCGGGGCCGAGCTGGTGCCGGGCTTCGACCTGGTGGCCGACGAGCTGGGCCTGGACGAGCAGATCGAGGGCGCCGACCTGGTGGTCACCGGGGAGGGCTTCCTCGACGAGCAGTCCTTCGAGGGCAAGGCCGTGGGCGGCGTGGTCGAGATGGCCGCCGCCCTGTCGGTGCCGGTGCTGGTGGTGGCCGGCCAGGTCTTCGACGGGGCCGGCGGCCGGGTCGACGCCGTGTCGCTGGTGGAGCAGGTGGGCGATGAGCGGGCCCACGCCGACACCGCGGCCGCCGTGGAATCCGTGGTGGCTGACCACCTCCGCGCCCTCGGGTCCTGAGCGCGATCACCCACTGCGCACCACCGGTGACCGCTCCGGGCTCGCCGCCGGCTGACACGGCGTCCCGTCCCGGAGGGGAGGTCAGGTCGGGTCGGGGAGGCGGGTGGCGGTGAGGAGGGCGATGGCGCCCGCCTTGTCCAGGGGCTCGTTGAGGTTGCCGCACTTGGGGGACTGCACGCACGACGGGCACCCGGAGGTGCAGGGGCAGCGGCGCAGGGTCTCCAGGGTGGCGGCCAGGTGCCGGTGGGCGGCCTGGTAGCCCAGCTCGGCGATGCCGGCCCCGCCCGGGTAGCCGTCGTAGACGAACACCGCCGGGCCGCCCACGTCCGGGGACCACGGCGTGGACACACCGCCCACGTCCCAGCGGTCGCAGATGGTGAACAGCGGCAGCATGCCGATGGCGCAGTGCTCGGCCGCGTGCAGGGTGCCGGGCCAGGCCGAGGTGGGCAGGCCGGCCCGCCGCAGGAGGCCCACGTCGAAGGCGTACCAGAAGGCCCGCGTCACCAGCCGGGACGGGGGCAGCTCCAGGTCCATGGTGCCCAGGGCCTCGCCGCTGGCCACGTCCCGGCGCTGGTAGCCGGTGACCTGCGAGGTCACCTCGACGACGCCCAGGTGCAGCCGGGCGGCGCCCACGGGGCGGGACACCTCGTCGTCCAGCACCCGGATCTGGACGGTGGAGCGGGCCTGGGTGGCCTCGCGCCCGTCGGTGCGCTCCACCCAGGCGGCGGCGTCGTCCAGGTCGAGGCGGTCGACCTTCCAGGCCGTGCCCTGGTGGAGGTAGACGGCCCCGGGGTGGACGACCTCGGGGGCCCGGCCCTCGTCCACCGTGCCCACCAGCGACCCGTCGCCCCGCACGATGCGGACCTCCCGCCCGCCGCCGCTGCGCAGCCCGACGCCGTGGGACGGGTAGCCCCGGGCCGCCCACACCGCCCGGGGGCCGTCGTCGAACCGAGAGCCCATCCGGGCCGCGGCCCGGATGCGGAGCCGCTCGTCCAGCACCAGGCGCCGCACCCCCTCGGCCAGGTCGTCGCCCCACCAGCGCTCATCGGCCGGCGACAGCGGCGTCTCGTAGGCCGCGCAGGCCAGGTGGGCGTCGAGGACGTAGGGGTTGGACGGGTTCACCACCGCCGGCTCCGGGGGCCGGGTGAAGACCTCGTCGGGGTGGGCCACCAGGTACTGGTCGAGGGCGTCGTCGCCGGCCACCAGCACGGCCAGGGAGCGCTGCTGGTGGCGCCCGGCCCGGCCCGCCTGCTGCCACAGCGAGGCGATGGTGCCGGGGAAGCCGTCGAGCACGCAGGCGTCCAGCCCGCCCACGTCGACCCCGAGCTCCAGGGCCGAGGTGGCCACCACGCCTCGCAAACTGCCCCCGAACAGGGCGGCCTCGATCTCCCGGCGCTCCGAGGCCAGGTAGCCCCCCCGGTAGGGGCGGACGGCCCCGGCCAGGTCGGGGGGCAGGCGGCGCTGGGCGTCGGCCGCCACCACCTCGGTGCCCCGCCGGCTCCGGCAGAAGGCGATGGTCCGGTGGCCGGCGGTGACCAGGTCGGCCAGCAGGCCGGCGGTGACCTTGTGCGACGACACCCGGGCCCCGGTGCCGGCGTCGAGCAGCGGCGGGCTCCACAGGGCCACGACCCGCTCGCCCCGGGGCGAGCCGTCGTCGGTGACGGCCTCCACCGGGGCCCCGCACAGGGCGGAGGCCAACCCGGCCGGGTCGCCGATGGTGGCCGAGGCGAACACGAACGTGGGGTCCGAGCCGTAGCGGGCGCACAGGCGGCGGAGCCGGCGCAGCACGTGGGCCACGTGGCTGCCGAACACGCCCCGGAAGGTGTGGAGCTCGTCGACCACCACGTAGCGCAGGCGGTGCAGGAACGTGGCCCAGCGGTCGTGGTGGGGCAGCAGGCCGCAGTGCAGCATCTCCGGGTTGGTCAGGAGCACGTTGGCGTGCTGGCGGGCCCAGGTGCGCTGCTCGGGCGAGCTGTCGCCGTCGTAGGTGGTGGCCACCAGCCCATCGACGCCCAGGGCGGCCAGGGCCCGGAGCTGGTCCTGGGCCAGGGCCTTGGTCGGGCCCACCAGCAGGGCGGTGCCGGCGGCGATGGGGGCGCTGACCGCCTCGGCGATGGGGAGCTGGAAGCAGAGCGACTTGCCCGAGGCGGTGCCGGTGGCGATGGCCACGTGGTGACCGGCCCGGGCCCGGTCGATGGCCTCGGCCTGGTGGGACCACAGCGGGTGGGCCACGTGGCCGGCCACCCGGTCGGGGAGGGGCGTGGCCAGCGCGCCGTGCCGGGCCGGGCGGGCGGCCAGGCGCTCCACGTGGACCAGGCCCTCGGCGCGCCCGTCCAGCACGTCGAGCAGCGAGTCGGGGTGGGCATCGACGAGCAGCGTCACGGCGGGTCCCGGGCGGGCCGGCGGGTCGGGCGAACACCGGTCCGCCCCCGATGCTAACGACATCCCCGTAACTACACCCCTGTCCAACCGGGGCGACCGGGCCTGCGGTGTACCGTGGCGCCGACGTGCAGTGGTCAGGGGCCCGGCCCCGGAGGAGCAGGACGTGATCGAGCTGGGCTTGGAGGTCGTGGAGCGGGACGCCTGGGCGGTCCTGTCCGTGTCCGGGGAGGTCGACGTGGCCACCGCGCCCCGGTTGCGGGAGCGGCTGGTGGGCCTGGTGGGCGAGGGCCGGACCCGCATCGTGGTCGACCTCGAGCAGGTGGACTTCATCGACTCCACCGGCCTGGGCGTCCTGGTCGGGGCGCTCAAGCGGGTGCGCACCAACGACGGCGACCTGGCCCTGGTGTGCACCGGTCCCCGCATCCTCAAGGTCTTCGAGATCACCGGGTTGACCAAGGTGTTCACCATCCACCGCAGCGTCGACGACGCCACCAGCGTCGGCTGACCCGACCCCCCCGGCCGTGCTCTCCCCCACCGCCGGAGTGACGCGGTGAGGGCCGACGTCGTCCGCCTGGAGGTCCCCGCCCTCCCGGAGTACCTGGCCCTGGTGCGCATGGTGGTGGCCGGCACGGCCCGGATCGACCCCCTGCTGGACGACGAGCGGGTCGACGACCTGCGGGTCATCGTGTCCGAGGCCTGCACCAACGCCATGGAGGCCATGGCCGAGCGCCACGCCCCCCTCGACGACCGGGGCCGCATCCCCATGATCACCGTCGAGTGCCGCCTGAGCGACGCCCAGGTCGAGGTGCTGGTGTCCGACACCGGGGCCGGGTTCGACCCCGAGGACCTCGAGGCCCTGCCGGCAGCGTCCGACCCGGCCCGCCTGCGCTTCGAGCGGGGCCTGGGCCTGCCCCTGATCCGGGCCCTCTCCGACGAGTCCGAGATCCGCTCCGGGGCCGAGGGCACCCTGGTCCGGGTGGCCCTCCACGCCGCCACCCCCAGCCGCTGACCGCTGCGGGCCCGCTCCCGTTCTGAGGCGCCCCGGCCCGTGTCCACGGGCCCTGGCGCCTCAGAAGCGGACCTCCGCGGTTCTGGGGCGCCACCGCACGCTCCGGTCGCCCCTGGCGCCTCAGAACGGATGGCGCGGAGGACGGGGATGGTCCTGAGGCGGTGGTGGCGGGTCAGGCCACCGGGTGCCGGCCCAGCTCCCGCTTGGCCACCTGGCGGCGGTGGACCTCGTCGGGCCCGTCGGCCAGGCGCAGGGTGCGGATGCCGGCGTAGAGCCGGGGCAGGGCGGTGTCCGGCCCCACGCCCATGGCCCCGTGGGCCTGGATGGCGCGGTCGATGACCCGCAGGGCCATGTTCGGCACCACCACCTTGATGGCCGAGATCTCGGTGGCCGCCCCCTTGTTGCCCACCGTGTCCATCAGCCACGCCGCCTTCATGGTCAGCAGGCGGGCCTGCTCGATCTCCATGCGGGAATCGGCGATCCACTCCCGGATGACGCCCTGCTCGGCCAGGGGCCTCCCGAAGGCCACCCGGCTCTGCACCCGGCGCACCATCAGCTCCAGGGCCCGCTCGGCGGCCCCGATGCAGCGCATGCAGTGGTGGATGCGACCCGGGCCCAGGCGGGCCTGGGCGATGGCGAAGCCGCCGCCCTCCTCGCCCAGCACGTTGGTGGCCGGCACCCGCACCCCGTCGAAGGTGATCTCGGCGTGGCCCTCGACGTCGGTGTAGCCGAACACGGTCAGGTTGCGCTCGACGGTGACACCCGGCGTGTCCACCGGGACCAGGACCTGCGACTGCTGGAGGTGCCGGGGGGCGTCGGGGTCGGTCTTGCCCATCAGCACGAAGACCTCGCACCGCTCGGACATGGCCCCCGAGATCCACCACTTCCGACCGTCGATCACGTAGTCGTCGCCGTCTCGGCGGATGCGGCACTCGATGTTGGTGGCGTCGCTGGAGGCCACCGCCGGCTCGGTCATGGCGAAGGCGGAGCGGATCTCGCCCTCCAGCAGGGGCTGGAGCCAGCGCTCCTTCTGCTCGTCGGTGCCGAACATGGTCAGAACCTCCATGTTCCCGGTGTCGGGGGCCGAGCAGTTGCAGGCCTCCGAGGCGATGCCGGAGCGGCCCATGACCTCGGCCAAGGGGGCGTAGTCGACGTTCGAGAGGCCCTCGGTCCACTGGGTGCGGTGAGGGAGGAACAGGTTCCACAGGCCCCGGCGGCGGGCCTCGGCCTTCAGCTCCTCCATCACCGGGGGGTGGCCGTGGGGATCGCCGCCCTCGGCCAGCTGGGCCTCGAAGGTGGCCTCGGCCGGGAGCACGTGCTCGTCCATGAAGGCCAGGAGCTCGGTGCGGAGGCGCTCGCAGGTGGGGGAGAAGGCGAAGTCCATGGCCGGACGGTAGGCCCTCGGTGGTCGGGCCGGGGTGGGACGATGGGGCCCATGGCCGCCGACGACCTCCGGGTGGACGACCGGGTCACCGTGCCCGGGTGGGAGCTGGTGGAGGCCTTCACCACCTCGGGCGGCCCCGGCGGCCAGCACGCCAACAAGGCCAGCACCCGGGTGGAGCTCCGCTTCGACGTGGCCTCCTCCTCGGCGCTCAGCCCGGCCCAGAAGCGGCGGGTGACGGGCCGGCTGGGGCCGGCCCTGCGGGTGGTGGCCGACGACGAGCGCAGCCAGGCCCGCAACCGCGAGCTGGCTCGGGAGCGCCTGGCCGCCGCCCTCCGGGAGGCGCTGGTCCCGCCCCGGCCCCGGGTGCGGACCCGGCCGTCGCGGGGGAGCAAGGAGCGGCGGCTGGCCGGGAAGCGCCAGCAGTCCGAGCGCAAGTCCTCCCGCCGCCGCCCCGCCCCCGAGGAGTAGGAGCGCTCAGGGCCGGGGCGCGTCGGGAGGTTCCAGCTCGAACACCCAGGGGGCCCACTGGCGGAAGGCGGTGCCGATGCGGCCCCACTCCCACTCGGGCTCGAAGGAGCCGATGGGCACGATGCGGTCCCAGCCCCGGGCCTGGACCTGCCGGCGCATGGCCGCGTCGGTGGCCCAGTGCAGGTGGCCCTCGGAGAGGATCAGGGCCTCGACCCGGCCGTCGGGCAGGTCGACGGGGCCCAGGGCGTCGACGTCGGCCCACGTGCACCGGATGTGGAACTGGCCGGGCTCGTACGAGATGCCGTCGGGCGAGAGGCGGAGGACCGGTTCGCCGCGGCGACGGATGCCGAACCAGAAGAACAGCGTCCACGCCGCCACGAACAGGGCGGCCACGGCCGGGTTGACGATCAGCCAGAGGATGAGGGCCAGGGGCAGGGAGGCGGCCACCACCAGGACCAGCAGGCGCGCCTCGCGCCGGCGGCGGACCGTGGGCGAGGTGCTGACCACGATCTCGTCGGGGTGGGGGCGGGGCGCCGGCATGCCCGATTCCTAGCCGACGCCGGCCCGATCACGGCGCGCCGTGACCCTCCCCGCGCACCCCGTGCTTGACAAGGCGACGGACGGCACCCGTACCCTTCCCCGCGTATGGCTAGGTCTCTGGTGATCGTCGAGTCACCCGCCAAGGCGCGCACGATCGAGGGGATCCTCGGCGACGACTTCGTCGTGGAGTCGTCGATCGGGCACATCCGCGACCTGCCGTCCAAGGGCCTGGGCATCGACATCGACCACGGGTTCACCCCCACCTACGAGGTCTATCCGGGCAAGAAGGACGTCATCCGGAGGTTGAAGGCGGCGCTCAAGGACGCGGACGAGCTCTACCTGGCCACGGACGAGGACCGCGAGGGCGAGGCCATCAGCTGGCACCTCCTGGAGGAGCTCAAGCCCCGCATCCCGGTGAAGCGGATGGTGTTCCACGAGATCACCCGCGGGGCCATCGAGCAGGCCGTGGACCAGTGGCGCGAGATCGACATGGGCCTGGTCAACGCCCAGGAGTCGCGCCGCATCGTCGACCGGCTGTTCGGCTACCCGGTCTCCAGCGTCCTGTGGCGCAAGGTCAACCACGGGCTCTCGGCCGGCCGGGTGCAGAGCCCGGCGGTGCGCCTGGTGGTCGAGCGCGAGCGGGAGCGCATGGCCTTCCGGTCGGCCGCCTACTGGGACCTGAGCGCCACCTTCACCTCCTCCGACCCGGCGTTCGGCTCCACCCTGGTCGGCGTGGGCGACGCCCGCGTGGCCCAGGGTCGCGACTTCGACGCCTCCGGCACCGTGGGCCGCGACGGCGTGGTCGTGCTCGACGAGGTGCGGGCCACCGCCCTGCGCGACGGCCTCCGGGGCGCGACCTTCACGGTCAGCAGCGTGGAGGAGCGGCCCTTCACGTCCCGCCCCAAGCCGCCGTTCATGACCTCGACCCTCCAGCAGGAGGGGGGCCGCAAGCTGCGCATGTCGGCGGCCCAGGTCATGCGGGTGGCCCAGGAGCTCTACCAGGGTGGCTACATCACCTACATGCGGACCGACTCCACCAACCTGTCGGAGACGGCGGTGGCCGCGGCCCGCTCGCAGATCCAGTCGCTCTACGGGCCCGACTACCTGCCCAAGGCCCCCCGCACCTACGCCCGCAAGGTCAAGAACGCCCAGGAGGCCCACGAGGCCATCCGTCCGGCGGGCGAGACCTTCCGCACCCCCGAGTCGCTCCGGGGCGAGCTGCGCAGCGATGCCCTGGCCCTCTACGACCTGGTGTGGAAGCGCACCGTGGCCTGCCAGATGTCCGACGCCCGGGGCCGCAGCCTGGCCGTGCGCCTCACCGCAGACTCGGCCGAGGCCGGGGCGCCCTCGCCGACGGCCACCGAGTGGGCGGCCTCGGGTCGCACCATCTTGTTCCCCGGCTACATGCGGGCCTACGTCGAGGGGGCGGACGATCCCGACGCCCAGCTCGACGACCGGGAGAGCCTGCTGCCCAACCTGCAGGAGGGCCAGACCCTGGCTGCGGCCGAGGTCGACGTGCGGGGCCACTCCACCTCGCCCCCCGCCCGCTACACCGAGGCGTCGCTGGTGAAGCGGCTGGAGGAGCTGGGCATCGGCCGCCCGTCCACCTACGCCTCGATCATGCAGGTCATCCAGGACCGGGGCTACGTGTGGAAGAAGGGCACCGCCCTGGTCCCGTCGTGGACGGCCTTCGCCGTGGTCCAGCTCCTGGAGGACCACTTCGCCGACCTGGTCGACTACGCCTACACCGCCCGCATGGAGGACGAGCTGGACCAGATCGCAGCCGCCTCGCTGGAGCGCGAGCCGTGGCTGCGCCAGTTCTGGTTCGGCGACGGTGACGGGGACGGCACCGCCACGGCGCCCTCCCCCGAGAGCAAGCTCGGCCTCGACCGGCTGGTGAAGGAGGGGCTCGAGACCATCGACGCCGCCGCCATCAACACCATCACCATCGGCGCCGACGACGACGGCGTCCCCGTGGTGGTCAAGCCGGGCCGCTACGGGCCCTACGTGCGACGGGGCGAGGACACCGCCTCGGTGCCCGAGGACCTGGCCCCCGACGAGCTCGACGTGCCCAAGGCCCTGGAGCTGCTGGCCGCCCCCAAGGGCGACAAGCCGCTGGGGGCGGACCCCGAGAGCGGCCTCACGGTCTACGTGAAGCCGGGCCGCTTCGGCCCGTACGTCCAGCTGGGCGAGATGGTGGAGGGGGCCAAGGACAAGCCCAAGACGTCCTCGCTGCTCAAGGACCAGACCGTCGACGACATCTCGCTGGACGAGGCCCTGCGGCTCCTGTCCCTGCCCCGGGTGGTGGGCGTCGACCCGGCCACCGGCGAGGAGATCACGGCCCGCAACGGCCGCTACGGCCCGTTCATCAAGAAGGGCAACGACAGCCGCAGCCTGGACGCCGAGGAGCAGATGTTCACCGTCGACCTCGACCAGGCCCTGCGGATCTTCGCCCAGCCCAAGAAGGGGCGGGGCCGGGCCACGCCGGTCGCCCCCCTCCGGGAGCTGGGGGCGGACGACCCGGTGTCGGGGCAGCCCATGGTGGTGAAGGACGGCCGCTTCGGCCCCTATGTGACCGACGGCGAGACCAACGCCAGCCTCCGCCGGGAGGACGAGGTGGAGACCATCACCCCGGAGCGGGCCTCCGAGCTGCTCCAGGCCCGCCGCGACCGGGGCCCGGTGTCCAAGAAGAAGGGCACCAAGAAGGCGGCCAAGAAGAAGGCCACCAAGAAGAAGGCCCCGGCCAAGAAGGTGGCAGCCAAGAAGTCGGCCACCAAGAAGGCGGCGGCCGAGAAGGTCCCGGCGGCGAAGGCGGCCCCGGCCGCTGCCCCTTCCGGCGACTGAGCGGGCGGCGGTGGGCACCGCTCCGGGCCGCTTCGTCGCCTTCGAGGGGGGGGAGGGCACCGGCAAGTCCACCCAGGCCCGGATCCTGGCCGAGCACCTGGGCGCGGTGCTGACCCGGGAGCCCGGGGGCACGCCCATCGGTGCCCGGGTGCGCGAGATCGTGCTGGCCCACGACGAGAACGGCCTGGTCGACCGGGCCGAGGCCCTGCTCATGGCGGCCGACCGGGCCCAGCACGTGGCCGAGGTGATCCGCCCCGCCCTGGCCGCCGGCCGGCACGTGGTGACCGACCGCTTCCTGGGTTCGTCGCTGGCCTACCAGGGCCACGGCCGGGGGCTGCCCGTCGACGAGATCCGCGGCCTGTCCCTGTGGGCCACCGCCGGGTTGGAGCCCGACCTGGTCGTCCTGCTCGACGTGGACGAGGCCGAGGCCCAGGCCCGCATCGGCCGGGCCCGCGACCGCCTGGAGAAGGCCGGTTCGGCCTTCCACCGGGCGGTGGCCGACGGCTTCCGGGCCCTGGCCGAGGGTGACCAGCGGTGGGTGTTGGTGCCCGGCGGGGGCACGGTGGCCGAGGTCACCGCCCGGGTGCAGGCCGTGGTGGCCGATCGCCTGGCCCTGGGCTGACCCCGCCGCCCGATCCCGCACCGCGGCGACGAGAGGCCACCGGACCCGGCCCGGGGCGGCCGTCCCCGGCGGGGTGGGGGATGGGGCACCATGGCGAGGTGACGGCCCCCCCCTCCCTCGCTCCCGCCACCGACCCCTGGCGGGCCGTGCCCGGGCAGGAGGCGGCGGTGGCCCAGCTGCGAGCCGCGACGGCCGACCCCGTCCACGCCTACCTCTTCCTCGGCCCCCCGGGCAGCGGCAAGGAGCAGGCGGCTCGCGTCTTCGCCGGCGAGGTGCTGGCCGCCACCAGCGCCACCGCCGAGGAGGCCGACCGCCACCGCGACCTGGCCGGCTCCGAGGGCCACCCGGACGTGGTGGTCGTGCGGCGGGAGGGGGCGTCCATCACGGTGGCCCAGGCCGTCGAGATCGTCCGGCTGTCGTCGCTCAAGCCGGTGGAGGGCTCCCGCAAGGTGCTGGTCCTCGACGAGTTCCACCTGGTGGCCGACACCGCGGCCGGCAAGCTGCTCAAGACCGTCGAGGAGCCCCCGGGCGGCACCGTCTTCGTGGTCCTGGCCGACGAGGTGCCCGACGAGCTGGTCACCATCGCATCCCGGTGCGTCCGGGTCCCGTTCCCGGCCCTGGGTGACGACGTGGTGGCCGCGGTGCTCGAGGGCGACGGCGTCGAGCCGGCGCAGGCCGCCCTACTGGCTGCCGCCGCCCACGGTGACGTCGACCGGGCCCGCCTCCTGGCTGGCGACGAGCGCTTCGCCCTGCGCATGGAGCAGTGGCGGGCGGTGCCGTCCCGTATCGACGGCACCGGGGCCACGGTGGCCGCCGTGGTCGACGAGCTGCGGGCCGCCCTCGACGACGCCGCCCGGCCGCTGGAGGCCCGGCAGGTGGTGGAGGTGGCCGACCTCACGGCCCGCATCGAGCGCTACGGGCAGCGGGGCTCGGGGGCCCGGGAGCTGGAGGCCCGCCACAAGCGCCAGCTCCGCCGGCTCCGGGCCGACGAGCTGCGCATGGGCCTGGCCGAGCTGGCCCACCACTACCGCGACCGGCTGGTGGGCGCGGCCCTGGCTGACGGCCACGAGCACCCGGGCGCGGAGCGGGTCCACGTCGAGGAGGCGGGCGGGGCCCTGGCCGCCCTGCGCGACGCCGGCGAGGCCCTGCTCCGCAACCCCAACGAGGAGCTGCTCCTCCAGGCGCTCCTGCTCCGCCTGCCTCCCGGTCGCTGACCGGGCACCCTCCTCGCGGCCCGACCGGCCGGCCCCCTAGGGTCGGCGCATGGGCGCATCCACGGCCGAGCTCGAGGGCTTCGAGCGCACCGAGTTCACCCACGAGGGCACGACCCGGGCCGTGTACCGGGCCGGCACCGGTCCCATGGTCGTGGTGATCGCCGAGATCCCCGGCATCACCCCGTCGATGGTGACCTTCGCCCACCGGGTCATGGACCTGGGGTGCTCGGTGGCGCTGCCCCACCTCTTCGGTGAGCCGGGCCGCGACCCCGACCGGTCCGGCCCCCGCTCGAACCTGGGCGACGCCCTGTCCAGCATCGGCCGAGCCTGCGTGTCGCGGGAGTTCCACGTGTTGGCCACGGGCCGGACCTCGCCGGTCATGGGCTGGCTGCGGGCCCTGGGCCGGGAGCTGCACGAGGAGTGCGGCGGCCCGGGCATCGGCGTGGTCGGCATGTGCTTCACCGGCGGGTTCGCCCTGGGGATGGTGGCCGACGCCCCGGTGCTGGCCCCGGTGCTGTCCCAGCCGTCGCTGCCGTTCGGGCTGACCGCGAAGCACAAGCGCGACGTGGGCCTCTCGCCCGAGGACGTCGACGCCGCGGTGGCGGCCTGCGCGGCCAAGGACCTCCAGGTGATCGGCCTGCGCTTCACGGGCGACAAGCTCTCGCCCCCCGAACGGTTCGCCACCCTGCGCCGCCTCCTGGGCGACCGCTTCGTGGGGGTGGAGATCGACTCGTCGTCCGGCAACGAGTGGGGCCACCCCAAGATCGCCCACTCGGTCCTCACCACCGACCTGGTCGACGAGCCCGGCCAGCCCACCCGGGAGGCCCTGGACCTGGTCCTCGACCTGTTCCGGACCCGGCTGCTGGAGGCCTGAGCCGGCCGCCATCCCACTCGGTCACCGGCGGTACCGCCCGCTAGGGTGCTGCTCCTTCGCCCGAGTAGCTCAGTCGGCAGAGCGTCTCCCTCGTAATGAGAAGGTCAGGGGTTCGATTCCCCTCTCGGGCTCCAAGTGCTGCCCCGCCCCGGATCATGGGAGGGCGATCGGGGGCCCATCGGACGTCGTGAGCGCCGGGTGGGCCTCAGGGTTGGGCCGGCCAGATTGTCGAGATTTTCAAGGTTTATCAATGGTTGGTAAACGTCGATAAACGTTGCCGCCGGACTCCCGCAGATCCCTGAGCTCGCCGGGGATGCCAAGTCTTACGCCGAACGGCTCTTCAAGTTTCCCGAGATCGGGCGGCTTGCCCCGGGAGATGCCCGTCTCGCCCTGGTCGGACCGGCCGAGGACCAGGAAGTCACCTTCGAGCGTGGCGCCGTGGACCGGATCGTGGAGTACACCGAGGGCTATCCGTACTTCCTCCAGGAGTTCGGCAAGGCGGTGTGGGATCTCGCCGACGGGCCGGTCGTCACCGAGGCCGAGGCCCGTACGGCGAGGGTCCTCGTCGAAGAGAAGCTCGACAGCAGCTTCTTCCGGGTCCGGCTCGACCGCACGACCGACCTGGAGAGGGCGTACCTGAGGGCCATGGCCGAGCTCGGTCCCCAGCCCCACGCTGCGGGGGACGTCGCCGCCCTGCTCGACCGCACCTCCCAGCAGTGCGGCCCCACCCGCGCCGCCTCATCGTGAAGGGGTTGCTCTACACGCCGAGCTTCGGCTTCGCGGCCTTCACCGTCCCGCAGTTCGACCAGTTCATGCGTCGGACCGTCCCGCTCGAGGTGCCACCGCGGCGGGCCAGGACCCCTCGGAACAACTAGGCCTGCGTCGGTCCTCGGGGTCGAGACAGGTGGACCCGGCGAGGGCATCCCGCCGGGCGGTGGCGTGGCCGCCGGACCGTTCGGGTGCCTCGGGAACGGGCCCGGCGAGGCCCTCCGAGGACGCCCAGTCGGCAACGGGCCGTCCCACGGCCTACGGTGTGATCAGTGTCCCGTCACTCAGGCGGGACCGCGAGCCGGGCCCCACGTCCGGCCGCAAACGTAAGGATAGAGATCTTGACTACTGGCACTGTGAAGTTCTTCAACTCCGAGAAGGGCTTCGGCTTCATCTCACGCGAGGGTGGCGACGACGTGTTCGTCCACTTCTCCAACATCCAGAGCGAGGGCTACAAGTCCCTCGATGAGGGGCAGACCGTCGAGTTCGACGTCGCTCCCGGCCGCAAGGGCGAAGAGGCCCAGAACGTCCGCGTCGTCTGACGCCTCCAGCTTTGGACGAGCCGTCGGCCTTCGGGCCGGCGGCTCGTTCGCGTTCCGGGGTGGCCACCGGGGGGCCGGGCCCGCTCAACCGGCGGCCAGGTCGCGGAGGCGGGCGATGCGGGGATCGTCGGGCCCGAGGTAGCGGACCAGGACGCCGAGGACGTGCTCGGCGTCGAGGGTGCCGGCCGCCTGCATCTCCTCCAGGTCGGCCCAGTCCTTGGTGCGGTCGAAGAAGGCCTTGAACACGGCCAGGTCCTCGCAGGCCAGGAAGGGCACGTCGGCTCCGGCGAAGGGTCGGCGCTGGGCCCGGCCGGCGGCGTGGTGGTGGAAGTCGGTGGTGTCGAGGAACAGGTCGACCGGCGTGGTGTCCCACCACAGCCGGGCCTGGCCGTCGCGGGCGATGAGGGCCGAGTCCCCGTCGTCCCAGCGGACGGCGTCGGGCAGGGCGGCCAGCACGGTGGCGGTCTGGTCCACGCCGGCGAACACGTTGACGTCGATGTCGATCGTGCCCCGGGCCCGCTCGGTGCACCACGCCAGGGCCAGGGCGCCACCGAAGGCGTGGGCCAGGTCGTGGCGGTCGAGGGTGCGGTGGATGGCCAGGATCTTCTCGGCCAGCCCGCTCACCGTCGGCCGAACACCGGGGCTCGCAGCACCGGCTCGTGGCGGGCCGGGAACAGGGCGGCCAGCTCCAGCACCTCGACCAGCTCGCGGCCCCGGGCGCCCGGGTCGGGGCCGCCCACGGCCGGGCGCAGGTCGGTCCCCAGCTCGAAGCCGGCGGCCCGAAGGATGCGGAGCAGCGTGTCGACCCCCGGCTCCTTCCGGCCCGCCTCGTAGGCGGCCAGGGTCGAGTGCGACGTGCCGGCCCGGGCGGCCAGGGCCCGAAGGCTGAGCCCAGCCCGGCGGCGGGCCCGACGGAGGAGGGATCCGGCGTCCACGACGACATGGTACCCGTTCGGATACCACATGCCCACCCCTCGCGCCTCCCGGTTTCCCCGGTGAGCGGACCGCGGCGCGACATCACGGCGGCGCGTGTCGCCGGTCGAGGGGTCGCCTCCGGAACGCCCTCCACGCGGGGAGCCGGTCCCGTGGCTCGGGTACCGTGCCCGGCGTGCGACTGATGGCCACGACCAACTCCATGGTGAGCTACCCGGACCGGGCGACCAGTGGCATCTCCTGCATCGAGGTTCGCAGCGCGGCCGGGCGCTACGGCCACCAGGTCCTGCACGAGGAGATCCTGGGGTTGTCGGCGGCCAGCCTCCTGGTCCAGCTGGAGCTGGGCATGCCGGTGGTCAAGCTGCTCAACGTCACCGACGTGGTGTGGGGTGACGAGGGTTCGGCCCGCCCCGGCGACCTGGCCGAGCCCATCCTCAACTGCCTGGGGATGTACGCCAGCGACAAGGCGGACTTCCAGCCCCAGAACGCGGTGGCCCGGGCCCTGGCCCACGCCTCGCCCGCCACCCAGGAGCGCTTCGCCGCCGCGCCGGACACCCTGGAGCGCATCTTCCGCTTCATCGGGGCGGTGGGGGCGGCCGACGCCGAGGGGGCTCTCCTCAGCCCGTGGGTCCACGTCAGCCTGGACCGGGCCGAGGAGCCCGGTGGCCGGTCCGAGGCGGTGCGCCGGGCCGAGCTCTCGCCCTCCCTGGTGTCCCAGGCCCTGTGGTGGCAGCCCCACGTCACCGACGGCGCCGACCGGCTCTTCCGCTCCTCCCACCGGCGGGCCTTCGCGAACTTCGAGGAGCCCGACCAGGTGCTGGTGCCCCTGCCCTTCGCCCGCCAGGAGGCGCCCGGTCCCGGCGACGGCGCCGCCAGCGAGCGGACCGTCCGCTCCGTCGACGGCACGCCCGCGGCCGTGGGCTTCAGCCTGGTCACGCCGGTGGACGACGCCGCCTCGCGGGCCGACCACGGCGCCTCCCTGGTCCGCGCCACCCTGGACGCCACCGCCCGCTTCGTCGACACGAGGGCCCGCTGAGCACGGTGGAGGCCGGTGACCAGCCCCGCGACCTCGTCGTCCTGGGCGCCTTGGGAGGCATGGCCCGGCTCCTGACCTCCGGGGTGCTGGCCGGCCTGCCCTGGCGCCACGTGTGGCTGCTCGACGTGCGGGAGGCGGTGTTCGACGCCGAGGCCCCGCCCCTGGCCGCGGGCCGGATCGTGCGGGCCCGGGTGGTCGACCCGCAGAGCCCGGTGGCCGAGGTCCGGCTGGTCGACCCCGCCGGTCGGGAGGTCGGGCTGGACGCCCTGGGCGACCTGGAGGCGGCGGTGATGATGGCCGTCCCCCAGGCCAAGCTGCCCATGGCCGCCCGGTGGTTGCTGCCCTGCCTGGGCCGCGACTCGGTGGCCTTCGACATCGCCTCCGAGAAGAGCGCGGCGCTGGCCGCCCTGGGCAACGGCGACCCCGACCTGGTCACCTTCGGCACCCACCCGCTGTTCGGCCACTCGGTGGGCACCATCGACGGCCAGACGGTGGTGGTGTGCCCGTCGCTGCGCCACCCCGACGCCCACCGCTGGTTGGCCGCCGCGGTGGAGGCGGCCGGCGGCGCCGTCAAGGTCATGACCGCCGAGCGCCACGACCTGGTCATGGCCTACGTCCAGACCGCCACCCACCAGGCCCTGCTGACCCTGGCCGAGGTGGTGGCCAGCTCCGGCCTCGACATCGAGCGCGACCTGTGGGAGTGCCGCACCCCCCAGTTCGAGACGCTGATGGCCATGATGTCGCGGGTGCTCAGCCCCGAGCAGGAGGAGACCATCGCCTCCATCCAGCTCTCCACCGCCGGCGGTCGGGTGGCCGAGGAGCTGCAGGACGCCCACGAGCGGGTCCACGAGGCCATCGCCACCGGTTCGCTGCCCCGCCTCCGGGGCTACATCCAGCAGGTGCGGGAGCCCTTCAGCGGGTCGCTGTTCAACCGCATGCAGCAGGCGTCGAACCTGGCCACCCGGGCGGTGCAGTCGCCCCGCTCCGCCCTGGCCGAGCAGCGCCGGGCCGGGGGGCTGGTGGGGGCCTGCCCCAAGGGGGCGCCGGAGCGGATGCGGGTGGGCGAGGTCGTCGACGTCACCACCACGTCGCTGGTGCTGCGCAACCTGCTCCACGGGCCCCGGGGCGGGGCGGTGCTCCTCGGTCGCAACGAGCGGGCCGCCCGCAAGCTCGGGGTGAGCGGCAAGCCGGCCGAGGTGGAGCTGAGCCTGGGCAAGGTCGACCTGTTCTTCGGGCCCGACCTGGAGGCCGTGCTGGAGGACTGGCTGGGCAGCATCGAGGTCGACGTGCGCCTCCTGGGCCCCGAGTCGGTGGACGGGGCGGCCATGGCCCGGCTGGCCCTGGACCACCCGTCGGTGCGCCACGTCGACCTGGTGGCCGAGGAGGTCCGCTCGGGGCAGCGGGAGTACGTGGTGCGGTGCGCGGTGCGGGCCGACCACGAGGTGTCGGGCCTGGCCGTCGCCCTCCAGTCCCGTTCGGACGAGAGCTACGCCTGGCCCGACCTGGCCGTGGCCCGGGCCCTCACCGCGGCGCCGGTGGCCGGCATCGGCTACCTGGGGCCGGCCGGCACGTTCTCGGCGGCGGCGGCCGCCACCCTCGCCGCCCGCTTCACGGCGGGCACGCCGGAGGGTGTGGCCTTCGACGACTTCCCGACCCTGCTCCGGGGCCTGGGCGACGACGCCGTGCAGCTCGTCGTGCTGCCCCTGTGCAACTCGGCCACCGGCCTGGTCGAGGGGGCGGCGGCGGCCCTGGAGGACGCCGGGGTGGCCGTCGAGGGGTGGGGCGTGGTCGACGTGAAGGTCCGCTTCGACGCCTACTGCCGGCCGGGCGAGGGCCTGCGCCCCGGGGCCGAGGCGCGCAGCCAGCCCCAGGCCCTGCGCCAGTGCCGGCGCTTCATCACCCTCCACCAGCTCCGCGAGCGGGCGTGCGCCTCCACCCTCGACGCCGTCGAGCGGGTGGCGGCCGGCGACGGCGACGTGGCCCTGGCCCCGGCCGGCCTGGGGCCCGAGATGGGCGTCGAGGTGGTCGACAGCCACGTGGGCGACGTGCCCGGGGCCATCACCCGGTTCCTGGTCCTGAGCCGGGCCGGTGGGGTGGCGGCCGGCGATGGCGACGGGCCGGTGGGCGCCGCCGATCCGCCCCGGCGGTCGTTGTGGCTCATGGCCGCCGACGCCTCGGTGCCGCTGCCCGGGCCGGCGTCCCGGTTCGACGAGGTCCTGGCCGGGCCGAGCGGCCGTCGCCTGGTCATCTCCACCGACGCCGACCGGGTGGCGGCCGGGCCCGGCGTGCTGCCCCTCGGGACGTTCCCCTGGTCGCCCCGCACGCCCATCGTCGCCGTCTGATGGACGGCCCGTGACCCGGCGGGCGCCCCGCCCCCTCGACCACGTGCTGGGTGCGGCCGCCTACCTCCCCGGCCGGTCGGTGCCGGGGTTGGTGAAGCTCTCGTCGAACGAGTCGGTGGTGCCGCCGAGCCGCGCCGTGGAGGCGGCCATCACCGCCGCGGTGGCCGGGCTGAACCGCTACCCACCGCACCTGCCGGCCGCGGTGCGCGACGCCGTTGCTCGGTACCTGGTGGGCCACGCCGGGGCGCCGGGACCCCTGGACCCGGACCGGGTGCTGGTGGGCAACGGCTCGGTCACCCTCCTGCGCCAGGTCTTCGAGGCCTACGTGGCCGACGGCGCCCGGGTGGTGGTGGCCTGGCCGTCGTTCGAGGCCTACCCGCTCTTCGCCCACCTGCGCCGGGCCGCGTTCGTGCGGGTGCCCCTGGCCGGCGGCCTGTTCGACGTGGACGGCTTGGTCGAGGCGGTGTCCGACCCGGCCACCCGGCTGGTGCTCCTGACCACGCCCAACAACCCGACCGGGGGCGAGCTGGGCCACGACGACGTGGCCCGCATCGCCGATGCCGCCCCCGACGGCTGCCTGGTGGTGGTGGACAACGCCTACGGCGAGTTCCAGCGCAACGTCGACGGCGTCCGCCCCTTCGCCCTGCTGGACGGCCGCCCGCACGTGCTGGTGCTGCGCACGCTGGCCAAGGCGTTCTCGCTGGCCGGGTTGCGGGTGGGCTACGGCGTGGGGGACCCGGAGGTGGTGGAGGCGGTCGACCGGGTGCGGTCCCCGTTCGAGGTCAACGCGCTGGCCCAGGCGGCGGCGGTGGCCGCCCTGGCCGACGACGAGGTCGAGGGCGTGGTGACCCGGGCCGAGGCGCTGGTGGCCGAGCGCCGCCGCTGCATCGCCGCCCTGTGGGACGGGGGCCTGCCGGTGGGGGAGAGCCAGGGCAACTTCGTGTGGCTGCCCACCGGCTCGGCCACGGCCACCTTCGTGGAGCGCTTCGCGGCCGACGGCTACGTGGTGCGGGCCTTCACCGACGACGGCATCCGGGTCACCGTGGTGGGCCCGGACGACGACGACGCCTGGGTGGCCAGCGCCCTGCGCACCTGGGCCCTCCCCGAGCTGGCACCCGTGCGGGAGCGGGTGGCCGACGCCGTGGCCGAGGCCCGTCCCACCGTCGCCACCGGGGTCGAGACTGCGGCCACCCAGGCCCTCAGCTACGCCACCGCCACCCGCCTCCAGGCCTGACCACCCGTCAGCCGGGGGGGCGCCGGCGGACGAGGTCGACGGAGCGATGGCGCGTGCCATCGTCGGCTGGCGCCCACGGTTTCCTGGCCGCCGCGGTCCGGGTAAGGCGGCCGGCGTGACCACCGTCGGCCCCTACCGGCTCCTCGGCCTGGCGGGGGAGGGGACGGCGGGGTCGGTGTGGTGGGCGGTGCGGGACGGGCCGATGGCCCAGGTGGTGGCGATCAAGCGGGCCTCGACTTCCACCGGCCCCGACGGGCGCGACCGGCTGCGCCGGGAGGCCGCGGTGCTGGCCGACCTCGACCACCCTCACATCGTGCGGGTGCTCGACGTGCTCGACGACGGTGACGGCGTGGCCGTGGTGATGGCCCCGGCCCGGGGTGGGTCGCTCCACGACCTGCTGGCCCAGCGAGCCCGCCTCCTCCCGGGCCAGGTGGTGGCGGTCCTGGCCCCGGTGGCCGACGCCCTGGCCTCGGCCCACCGGCGAGGCGTCCTCCACGGTGACGTGAAGCCGGCCAACATCCTCTTCACCAGCGACGGCGAGCCCCTGCTGGGCGACTTCGGCGTGGCCCGGCACGTCCGCCCCCCGCCGGGGGATGGCGCGCCGGGGCGGCCGGGTGTCGAGGGCACCGCCGGCTACGTCGACCCCGAGCTGGTGGCCACCGGCCGGCCCGACCCCCGCAACGACGTCTACGGGCTGGCCGTGGTGGCCTACCTGTGCCTGACCGCCCAGCTCCCCCACGACGGCCGGACCGCGGATGAGGCCCTCGCCCGGGCCGAGGCCGGCGACCACCCGTCGCTGGGCGACGACCCGGCGGTGCCACGAGCGCTGGCCGAGGTGGTCGAGGCGGCCCTGGACCGCGACCCGGCCCGTCGCCCGCCGTCGGCCGACACCCTGGGCCGCGCACTGCGGTCCGCCGTCCCTCCCGGCGCGGTGGCGTTGCCCGGGCCGGCCCGGCGCGCCCGCCTCGACCCCAACCCCGGGCCCAGTGGTGGCGGTCCCGGCCGGCCCGGCCCGCACCCGGTCAGCACCGGCGGCCTGGCCCCGGGTGGCCGCGCCCCGCAGGGCACCCGCTCCTTCGGGCCCCGGCCCCCGGAGCCGGCCCCGGCGGCGCGGGCGGGCGGGCCGCCCGCGCCCTCCTGGTCGCCGGCGCGGTGGTCGCCGCGGCCGTCGGCGCGGTGGCCACCGGGCGGTGGGCGGTCGCCCGGCTGGCCGGGGAGGAGGCGCCCGGCCCGGTGGCCGTCGCCGCCGGGGCCCGTCCCGTCGGCCTCGCCTGCCCCGAGCTGCCACCCCTGGACGCGCCCCCGGGCGCCCGGGAGATGGAGGCCGACCTCCTGGGCACCGGCTGCCCCGTCCCCCTGGCCTGGGACGGTCGCGTCCTCTCGGTGCGCCTGGCGCCCACCGACGTGGCGCCCCGCCGTTACCAGCTCGATGCCCGCCGGGGCGGGTCGGGCCAGCTCCTCCTGGGTGATTGGGACTGCGACGGCTCCGAGACGCCGGGCTACTACCAGCCCGCCACCGGCGTCGTCTCCTACTTCGGGCCGGTGCCCGAACGGGTGGGCCAGAAGCTCAGCGCCCGCACCGAGGACACCGGCGTGCTCGACGGCCGGGCCACGGTCACCGGCGGCGGCGCCGAGGGCTGCGACGGCCTGGAGGTGGTGCCCCGAGCCTGACCGGTCCACCGAGCCCCCCCGCCCGGCCGGAACGACCCGAGTACCGCTACGGTTGGCGCCCTGATGGACGGAGCGGATCATGGCTGACCAGGCCACCTTCGCCGAGCAGGCCATGCCCCTCATGGGCTCGCTCTACTCCGCGGCCCTGCGCATGACCCGGAACCCGTCGGACGCCGAGGATCTCGTCCAGGAGACCTACCTCAAGGCCTACCGGGGCTTCGGGGGCTTCGAGCAGGGCACCAACCTGAAGGCCTGGCTCTACCGCATCCTGACCAACACCTACATCAACATCTACCGGGCCAAGAAGCGCCGGCCCGACGAGACCGAGCTCGACGAGGTCGAGGACCTCTACCTCTACCGCCGCCTGGGGGGCCTGGAAGCGGCCCAGATCAGCCGCAGCGCCGAGGACGAGTTGATGGACTGGTTCACCGAGGCGGAGGTGAAGGAGGCGGTCGAGGACCTGCCCGAGCAGTTCCGGCTGGCCGTCCTCCTGGCCGACATCGAGGGGTTCTCCTACAAGGAGATCGCCGAGATCCTCGACATCCCGATGGGCACCGTGATGAGCCGCCTCCACCGCGGAAGAAAGGCCCTGCAGAAGCGGTTGTACGAGTTCGCGACGGAGCGGGGCCTGGTGGAGCGCCCCGTGCCGGTGGACGCACGCCCCGAGCCGTAGGAGCCTCGCGAATGGACGACCACGAGGAGGCGGGAGTCCGACCGTCCGACTGCGAGACGGTGCTCCGCGAGCTGTACGCCTTCCTCGACGGTGAGCTCACCTCCGGCCGCCGTCAGGCCATCGAGCGCCACCTCGGCGGGTGCCACGACTGCATCGGCGCGTACGACTTCGAGGCCGAGCTGAAGATCGTGATCGCGGCGCGCTGCCACGACGAGGCGCCGCCCACGCTCCGCGACCGCATCGCCGACGCCCTCGAGCGCCTCGACACCGAGCCCTAGGCGAGCCTCGGCACCGAGCCCGAGGGCGACCGGGCCGTCGCCGCCCCCGGCTTGGGGGGTGGGACGCGGGCCTGGGTACCATGCCGCCCATGATCGAACTCCTCGCCGCCGAGGTCTGGCACTACTGGATCGGCGTCCTGCTCGCCGGCGGCGCGCTGCTCGCCGTCCTGGCCGCCATCGTCGGCTACCTCGCCAAGGTCCAG